>CAZOUH010000224.1:0-2367 GCA_964582935.1 uncultured Paludibacter sp. | reverse complement strand
TAAAATGCTTTGGAAACCGCTCACTATTTCTTTTAACAGCTTGGTTCAATGTTTTGGTTTCTACTTGATATAGCTGTGCTAAATCACTATCTAACATGACCGGAGTATTTCTTATTATGTGTATTTTTCTTTCAATTTTTTCTTGCTTTATCATATTTAAACAGCTTAAAAATGCTTATACTTATTGCTACATTAAATCTTATATTTAACGACAAATTAAACTATAAAAAACATTATTGTGTATGCAAAAGATACAAACTTTCAGTAGATGAGAATTTTTTACCTTTTGCCTGCTCCCCGATCATTGAGCCTGTCGAAAATGCGGGTTCTTACTGATGAATGTTAATAATTTCTCGCTGATTTTCGCGGATTGCTCCGCAGATGTACGCAGATTAAAACCTTATTTTTCACCTTATTTTCAAACAAAACAAGCTTAGTAGAGTTGGGTGTAGGTGGCTGAAATCAACCTTATTAGCTTATTGTTTTAATTACCCGCCGTAATAGGATATTGATAATTTCATCAAATTTTGTCGGCGGTGTATGTCAATAACGACGCCCCACGTCATTCCGACATCGCCGCAGGCGAAGGAGAAAGCCTCCCCCAACCCCTCCAAAGGAGGGGAGCTTGGAGTGTACAAAAGATGAGTAATAGCAGAACTCAAAAGTCCCGGGGATTTAGGGGTTAAATCGTAAATCGTAAATCGTAAATCGCAAAGCCCCTTGGTCATTAAGCATAGTCGAAAAGAACAGAATTGTGAGCTGTCAAGCTGTAAAAAATGTCATTTCACTGACAATTTTTACGTAAATATTGTCAATATGAAAACTAAATTGTAGTTTTGTTGCAAATTAAATGATTATGAAACCAATTACACGACAGCTATATGCAAAAATTACAGATAGGTTAAAGCCAGGAAAAGTGGTATTGATTTTTGGGGCACGAAGAGTTGGTAAAACTATTTTGTTACGCTCTATAGTGAATCAGTTTAAAGGCAAGACCTTGATTTTAAATGGAGAAGATTATGATACGCTCTCATTATTAGAAAATTGCAGTATTGCAAATTATAGACATTTACTTACAGGCATTGATTTGCTTGCCATTGATGAAGCTCAGAATATCCCTCAAATTGGTGCGGTGCTCAAATTAATTGTTGATGAGATACCGGGCATACATGTTATTGCCAGTGGCTCATCTTCCTTTGATTTACTGAATCAGACCGGAGAACCTTTGGTGGGGCGATGCACGCAATATATCTTAACTCCATTTTCTTTAGGTGAAATTTCACAATTTGAAAATGTTTATGAAACCACACAAAACTTGGAGTCACGTTTATTGTACGGTTCTTATCCCGAAGTAGTTTTAATGAAAAATTATGATGTTAAAATTGAATACCTGCGCGATATTGTGAATGCTTATTTGTTGAAAGATATTTTGGGCTTGGATGGCATAAAGAATTCATCTAAGATGAAAGATTTATTGCGTTTGATTGCGTTTCAATTAGGAAATGAAGTCTCCTATGATGAATTGGGAAAACAACTTGGCATGAGTAAAAATACAGTTGAGAAGTATTTGGATTTACTGTCTAAAGTATTTGTTGTGTACCGCCTGGGTGCATATGCTCGAAATTTAAGAAAAGAGGTGAGCAAAGCAGGTAAATGGTATTTTTACGACAATGGGATTCGCAATGCTATTATTGGTAATTTTTCTCCCTTATCTGTCCGACAAGATTTAGGCGCATTATGGGAAAATTATCTAATCTCAGAACGTATCAAACGCGATTATAACACAAGTCGAGATACAGCATTTTATTTTTGGAGGACATACGATAAACAAGAAATAGATTTGATAGAAGAATCACCTACAAGTTTACGAGCTTTCGAAATTAAGTGGGGTGAAAAACAGCCTAAAATTCCAAGAGTATTTGAAAATACCTATCCGCATGTTGAATATACCGTGATCAATAGAGAGAATTATTTAGAGTTTATTTAATGAGGTTCCGGGATGCGGGATTCGAGTTGCGGGTTACGTGTTGCGGGTTCTCACAGATATTAGCGGATTGATTTTAATTTAAACTAATGTTGTTTGCGAGTTTATTGTCCGTAGGACAAAATGTGATTAACCGCAGGAGCAAGCCTGTGGTGATTGCCTGCTCCCCGTTAATTGTACGTATTCGCAATGAACGGGCTATAAATGATTGCTAATATCTTCAAAGATTTCTAAATCGAAGTATTTCACTGCGGAAGTCAGGTGATCGAAAATATCTGCCATGATGTTTTCGTATGCTGCCCAGATGGTGGTATTGGTAAAGCAATAGACTTCCAAGGGTAGTCCTTTCTCAGTCGGAGCTAATTGCCTGACCATGATATTCA
>CAZOUH010000223.1:0-2368 GCA_964582935.1 uncultured Paludibacter sp. | reverse complement strand
TTTATCCGCAACGCGAATGTCCACAATTTTTACAGGTCAAACAGCCTTCTTGATACACCAAGGCTTTTACTCCACAATTGGGACAAGCTTGTTCGGCGATTTGTGTTCCGTCAGGGATGTATTTTTTCAAAGCCCTTTCTACCCCAACTTTCCAAGTGTTGATGGATTCACTGTCTAACTCCATGCTGGAAACTAATTTCACCACTTGATCGATGGGCATGCCATAACGCAAGACGCCGGAAATCAATTTGGCATAGTTCCAGAACTCTTTGTCAAACTTGTGAGACAAGCCTTCCACCGTAATTTTAAAACCTCTCTTATTCGTAAATTGGAAGTCGTAACGTTTGTTGCCTTCGCTATCTACTACCTTGATGATTTTACCTCCCGTTACAGTTTTAGGTAGCAAAATACCTTCGTCGTCATCGGCAATACCGGTGAAAATCTCATAGGGTCTGTTGTCTTTCAATCCCACAAAAGCAATCCATTTGTCGCGATTGTTTTGGAAACGCAAGATATCGCATTCCAACTCATCCGGGCGAACCAAACGACCTTCCACAGCAGGGAAACATACCAAGTTAGGATCTTCTTCCTTGTTCTTTTTATCTTCCACTAAAACACCTGAGCGTGAACCATCTCTATAAACAGTTACTCCTTTACAGCCGCTTTTCCATGCTTCTTCGTAGAGCGTTCCTACCATTTCTTCACTTACATCAGCAGGTAAATTGATGGTTACAGAAATGGAATGATCCACCCATTTCTGGATTCTACCCTGCATTTGGACTTTTTTCAACCAGTCCACATCATTGGCAGTCGCTTTATAATAAGGCGATTTTGTAACTAACTCTTCAATCTCTTCTTTAGAATAGTGTTTGGTAACGGAATGTCCGTTGGCTTCCATCCAAGTCACAAATTTATGATGGAATACAGAATATTCTTCCCAAGAATCGCCATTTTCGTCCACAAAATCAATTCTTACATCTTTGTCACTTGGATTGACTTTTCTGCGGCGTGTATAATAAGGTAAAAATACAGGTTCAATACCGGATGTTGTTTGCGTCATGATGCTGGTTGTGCCGGTTGGTGCAATGGTCAAACAAGCAATATTCCTGCGCCCGTATTGAACCATATCTTCATATAATGCCGGATCAGCCTCTTTCAAACGATTGATGAAAGGATTGCTAAGCTCTCTTTTGGCATCGTAAATCTCGAAAGCGCCACGCTCTTTTGCCATGTTGACGGAAGAACGATATGCAGCTAAAGCTAAGGCTTTGTGTACTTTTTCGGAAAAATCTGTGGCTTCATCTGTTCCGTAACGATAACCCAAAGCCGCCAACATATCGCCTTCTCCTGTTGAACCAACACCGGTACGACGACCTTGCAGGGTTTTGGTTTTAATTTTTTCCCACAGTTGATATTCAGTACTTTTGATGACATCATCCTCCGGATCCGAATTAATTTTCTCGATGATTTTGTCAATTTTCTCCATTTCCAAATCGATGATGTCATCCATAATTCTCTGTGCTACCTGCACATGCTCTCTGAAGAGTTCAAAATCGAAATACGCATCTGCGGTAAATGGATTCACCACATATGAATATAAATTGATAGCCAATAAACGGCAACTGTCGTAGGGGCAAAGCGGAATTTCTCCACAAGGATTGGTTGATACGGTCTTGAAACCCAAATCTGCATAGCAATCTGGAATCGATTCATTGATGATGGTATCCCAAAAAAGCACGCCGGGTTCGGCAGATTGCCAGGCATTGTGCACAATTTTTTTCCACAAAGCGTGGGCATCAATTTCTACTTCATGCGTAGGATTGTCAGAGTCAATGGGATATTGCTGTTTAAATGGACGGTTTTCCATGGCAGCACGCATGAACGCATCGTTTAATTTTACGGAAACATTGGCGCCGGTTACCTTGCCCGATTCCATTTTTGCATCTATAAACGACTCAGCATCGGGGTGTTGAATAGAAACACTGAGCATCAGAGCACCGCGTCTGCCATCTTGAGCAACTTCGCGGGTTGAGTTAGAATATCGCTCCATAAACGGCACAATGCCGGTAGAGGTTAAGGCTGAATTTTTAACCGGCGATCCTTTGGGGCGTATGTGAGAGAGGTCGTGACCCACACCGCCACGGCGTTTCATCAATTGCACCTGTTCTTCGTCAATCTTGATAATCGCACCGTATGAATCAGAATCGCTATCAAAACCAATCACAAAACAGTTGGAAAGCGATGCTACCTGATACTCGTTTCCAATGCCTGTCATCGGACTTCCCTGAGGCACGATGTACCTGAAATTGCGCAATAATTCAAACAATTCTTTTTCCGTCATCGGATTCTCGTATTTTTTTTCAATACG
>CAZOUH010000222.1:0-2374 GCA_964582935.1 uncultured Paludibacter sp. | reverse complement strand
TTGTCGTACGGACTGTAATTGTCAATATAAAAGTCTATTTCGTCTGCTGTCAAATTTGAAAATCGCACTTCAGTAATTGTATGAAAACTGTGTCGGCGAGTGGTGGTGCTGATGCAAACTCCGGTTACAACCTGATGCGTTCTTCCCGAAAGGGCGCGAAGCATTTCGACTGCCTCTTGTTTGTCGTGTGGTTTGCCTAAAATCCGGTTTTCAGACAACACAATGGTATCAGCTGTAATCAGCAAATCGTGCTCAGTAAGGATATTTGTATAAGCATCCGCCTTTTTCTCAGCAAGATAACGGGCTGATTCTAATCCCTGCATATGATTCGGCAAACTTTCATCAGCATCCATGGGGATAAGCTCAAAGTTGACGTGAATGCCCTTCAGTAATTCTTGTCGCCTTGGTGAATTGGATCCTAAGATGACACGATATTTCTTTAAATTATCTAACATAAACGACTTTTAAATTGAGGATACTGTAAAAAGTTGGAATAAAATGAGACCTGTTTTTCGGGCAAGCAAAAAGTAAAAAACTGGTGCATAAAGTAAACCGAGCACCATAACAAATTTTATCAGCGTAGAAATTCTATGATAGTCAACCGGGTGTTTTGCTTTAATTATCAAATAAATAACCCACGCAAAAGGTAAAATTAATCCGAATAAGGTATATCTTAAAGTCAGTGTCCCTTCAAAATCAATATACGCAAAATTGATAAACAAGAGGATGAAAGTCGTAATGCCTATCAGACTAACAACAATTATTTTTGCAGCCTTTATTCCCCATACGATGGGAAGGGTACGACACTCCATTTCTCTATCGCCATATACATCTTCCATATCTTTAATGATTTCACGCATCCAGGTCAGCAGGAATGAAAACAGCGCAAAGCCACCTACCCAAGCAAATAAATCGCGATAAATTGCCGGATTCAGCACCATGGAGGTTTGTGTTTTCAGGCGCTCTAATTCAATGAAGAGCACGGTCAATACGGATAGTGCAGAGAGAAAAGCAATGACTACATTGCCAATGATCAATTGGCGCTTGTAACTTGCAGAATAAAACCAAAGTAAGCCCGGTACGATCAAAAAAATAAATGCCAACAGCAGACTGCTAAGCTGCCACGACAGCCACAAGCCTATGATGATGCCGCCGAAGGTACAAAACTGATACATGAGCATGGTGGTGCGTTTATCGATGCTTCTGCCCACAAGAACTTGATCGGGTTTGTTGAGTGTGTCAATTTTGACATCGAAATAATCATTGATGATATAACCGCCGGCTGCAATCAGTACAGTAGCAGCAATCAGCAAACTCAGATGCAACCATGATCCATACACATCTATACCTGAAGTTTCAAGCAAAGGTGCAATGACAAACTGCCGAATCATGCATTGAATCACGGCAATAAATAGCAGATTCTGAATTCTTATCAATTTTAAATAGCGAGACACGGACTATTATTGTTTTTCTTTTTTGCAAAAGTAAAGTATTTTTATTTATCTTTGCGATGCTCTATCACAATCTAATGTAATACACGATAAGATTGATGTCTAAAAACTATCTGCATTTCGCATTTATATGGTGCTGGCTGTTGCTGCTAAGTTCCTGTGTTACTACACGCAAGGTGAACTATCTGCAAGAGCCGAATAATATTATTCCGGCTTACAAAGATAGTTTGGTGTATGAAGATTACCGTTTGAAAAGTGGCGATAAAATATATTTACGGGTTTATTCGACACATGAGGAAACCAATGCTTTGTTCAATGGTCCGATGACGCAAACCCTGACTTCTGGCCCCGCTACCGATTTATATGCTTATACCGTTCAAAAAAACGGGAGCATGATACTGCCCATGGTTGGTGAAGTGGTGGTTGCCGGTCAAACGGTACGTGAGGCGGTAAGAACGGTCGAAGCTGCGATAGAACCTATTTTTCCCCACAATCCTGATTATACGGTCAGTACGGTCGAGCTGCATGTGCTCAACCGGTATTTCAGTGTGATAGGAGGCAATGGCACCGGACAGTATCCCATCACTCGGGAGAAAATCAATATTTTCCAGGCCTTGGCTTTGGCAGGCGATGTGGGCACATTTGCAGATAGAAGCAAAGTGCGCATCATTCGTGAGACTGAGGATGGTACAGTAGTGAAAATCTTTGACTTGCGCAGCAAAAGCATTTTAAATTCTGAGTATTATTATGTTGAACCCAATGATGTAATTTATATCCAGAAATTGGACGAGCAGTTTTTCAGCATCGTAAACTTGCCGAATTTAATCGCTACAACGCTGTCAACCATATCGTTTGGAGCATTTTTATACAGTATTGTGTTTGTGCCAAAAGGAAATTAAAGGAATATAACTGCATGAAACCGC
>CAZOUH010000221.1:0-2384 GCA_964582935.1 uncultured Paludibacter sp. | reverse complement strand
CAACAGAAAACTCAGCAATAGAAATATTTTGTAATTTGGAAAATAACGGTCAAGCTGTTTATGAAAAATCATATTGAATGGATAATATTTGTTTGATGACTCATCACAAAAGTACATTTTTCAGTTTAATAACTAAAAATTGTTTGATTTATTACCTGCTTACTACTTTAGTCTCATTATTTTTGTAAATTTGCGTTTCAATCCTTTCATATAAACTGTAAGACTATAGAAAATGCAGAAACAATGGATACATTACGTTAAGGAGGCTCGTCATGCTGCCTGCTTATTTTCCGTTATCACTTTGTTCTTTTTTCAATCTTGCTCGCTGTTTGCGCAAGTTCCATCCTACCCTATCAAGATGATTGACGGGGTTGAATGTATCGTGTACAAAGTAAAACCGGCTGAAGGCTTCTATAGAATCAGTAAGAATTTCAATACTACAGAAGAAATCATTCGAGCCTACAACCCCCAAGTGGCAGATGGTCTAAAGGCGGATATGGAAATTTATATTCCGGTACACAAAGATGAACCGCCAGCAAAAAATTACGTGGAGCATGTGGTTGAAAAGAAACAAACCTTATACAGAATTACCAAGTTGTACGATATTACCCAAGAAGAATTGTTAGCCGCCAATCCACAAATTAGCGGTAAGACAATCCGGACAGGCGAAGTAATAAGAATTCCCGTAAAAACAGCTGAGAAGTCTGAAGTGGAAGCAAAACAAACAGAAGAAACTGAAAAAGATACAGAGTTTCCTGAAAAAGGGATTCAGCAACAGATAGAAGAAGCCTTTGGTAAGAAGGATGTGGATGTTAAGAAAATAGAGAAAAGAACCCCGCAAAAGGTAAAAATTGCTTTTTTGCTGCCTTTCTTATTAGATCAAAATCGAGAGACTGTGGACAGGCGTTTTATCGAATTTTATGCCGGAGCATTATCGGCAATAAGTCAAGCTAAGCAAGAGGGATATTCATTTGACATCCATACTTTTGATACTGATAAATCCGACATCAAAATGATGGAAATACTGCAAGACAGCATACTGTTGGATGTTGATTTAATCGTAGGTCCCGCTTATTCCAATCAAATATCCATTGTGAGCGATTATGCCCGTAACAACAAAATTAAAACCCTGATTCCTTTTTCGTCCAAGATACTCGACATTGAATCGAACCCCTATATTTATCAATTCAATCCGGGACAAGAGGTTGAATTGCAGAAGATACTCAATATCCTCCAATCTGAAGACGTTTTAAATAATATCGTGTTTGCTGAGCTGCCTCAGGTCAATGCCACCGAAGATGGACTAATATTGACCAATATGCTCAAATATCATTTAGAAGCATCCGGCACCTCATTCAAAACCATTCAACTCTATCCCGATTCCTTAGAACATATATGGAATAATTTAGATCCATGGAAGGAAAATATTATTTTCTTCAATACAACAAGGATCAATAGTTTGAATGTATATCTACGTGAACTCAACCGCTTGTCCGCTATTGTGAATTTGAAAATGTACGAGCCTTATGCCTGGAGAAATTCCAAGTTAGAAAGACCACATTCTTTTTATCTCTCAGTCTTCAAAAATGAATTTCCTGATGATCAGTATGATCTTTACACCAATAGCTTTGCAGATTTGTTCGATTGGTCGCCTTCAGGAGGCTTGCCCCGTTATGATTTGTTAGGCTACGATTTGTTGCATTATTTCATCAAATACATTCTTCTCAAAAAAGAATCACAGATTGATTATTATCCTTTTTTAGAGGGAATACAATCAGATATGCAGTATGAAAAAATTTCGCCTCAAGGAGGGTATCTGAACCGTTTGCTAATTCATTACGAATGATGAAAAACTTACATTGGATTAAAATAGCAGTTCTAAGTCTTCTCTCTGTTTCGTTTTTACCTTTTGCAGTAGGGCAAAATAACAATTTCAAGCGAGAAACTTACGTGGGCTTGTCGGGTGGTGCGACCGGCTCTATGGTTTATTTTAAACCTATAGTGGAGCAGAATTACCTTTTGGCATACCAAGGCGGATTTGTATTCAGATACATCTCTGAGAAACATTTAGGGGTACAGGCAGAAATCAATTATGTACAAAGAGGATGGAGTGAAACAAACGGAGCCTTCGACAAAAGATTGGATTATATTGAATTGCCCTTCCTTACACATATCTATTTCGGAAGAAATGCACGTGTCTTTCTAAACTTGGGACCACAAATTGGATATCTCCTCAAGGAGACTGTTTTGCAAAACAGCCATCCGGATTCGACGAACGAACAGCATATCCATGCCATTCAGAACAAATTAGAATACGGTCTGACTGCCGGATTAGGGTGCTCATTCCACATCAAAAGACAAGTATTACAATTGGAAGCAAGGGG
>CAZOUH010000220.1:0-2398 GCA_964582935.1 uncultured Paludibacter sp. | reverse complement strand
ACCCTTATACTACTTTAGAACCGTTGCTTAGCGGCACCGCCGGTTGCACAACAGTCAAGCTGCCATCCGGATTTTCCGTTGACAGGATCATGCCTTCACTGTCTATACCTCGTAATTTTCTGGGTGGAAAATTAGCAATAAAAAGTACTTGTTTGCCGATGAGAGCAGCCGGATCATGATAATATTCAGCGATACCGGAAAGGATGGTGCGCCCTTCTAATCCGTCATCAATGCGGAACTGCAAGAGTTTATCGGCTTTGGGTACTTTCTGACAATCTAATACCGTACCTACCCGAATGTCCATTTTCATGAACTCATCAAAACTCACATTTTCTTTGATGGCTTCCGGTTTCCAAGCGGTCAGTTCATTTGATTTTTTAGTATCTAATAATTTTTGAATTTGTGCTTCAATCACATCATCTTCAACTTTTTCAAATAGAAGTTCCGGTGTCTTCAATTGTGAGCCGGCTTTCAACAAATCAATCCGTCCCAATTCATTCCAATCAAATGATTGTAAGTTGAGTAAATTGCGTAATTTTTTCGATGAGAATGGCAAAAAAGGCTCAAAAGCAATCGCCAAATTGGCTGCTATCTGCAAACTTAAATTGAGGATAGTCTCTACCCTGTTCATATCGGTCTTTGCCAATTTCCAAGGTTCGGTATCAGCCAAATACTTATTGCCGATACGTGCCAAATTCATGGCTTCTTTCTGTGCTTCACGGAATTTGAAATGATTGAGTAAGTTTTCAACTTCTGTTTTTACATCCTTAAACTCTGCCAATGTTTGTTTGTCATAATCAGTCAATGCACCCAATGCAGGGACCTTACCATCAAAATATTTATGTGTCAGCACCAATGCCCGATTGATGAAATTCCCATAAATGGCTACCAATTCATTGTTATTCCTCGCCTGAAAATCTTTCCACGTAAAATCATTATCTTTGGTTTCCGGCGCATTGGCAGTCAGCACATAACGCAATACATCCTGTTTATCCGGAAATGCTTGCAGGTATTCATGCAACCAAACCGCCCAGTTGCGGGAAGTCGAAATTTTATCTCCTTCTAAATTCAAAAACTCATTGGCAGGCACATTATCCGGTAAGATATAACTGCCTTCCGCCTTCAACATTGCCGGAAAAACAATACAATGGAAAACAATATTATCTTTCCCGATGAAATGCAGCAAACGCGTATCTTCATCTTTCCACCATTTTTCCCAATCATCGGGTAGCAGTTCTTTCGTATTGGAGATATATCCGATGGGCGCATCAAACCAAACGTAAAGCACCTTACCCTCAGCACCTTCCACAGGAACGGGAATGCCCCAATCCAAATCACGACTCACTGCTCGTGGATGCAAACCCATATCCAACCAACTTTTACACTGACCATATACATTGGGTTTCCATTCCTTGTGTTCTTCTAAAATCCATTTTTTCAACCAGGCTTCATGCTGATCTAAAGGCAAATACCAATGCTTGGTTTCACGTTTTACCGGCACACTGCCACTGATGGTCGATTGCGGATGAATCAAATCATCAGGACTCAAAGAAGTCCCACAAGATTCGCACTGATCGCCGTATGCATGTTCGTTGCCACAATGCGGACATTTACCGGTGATATAGCGATCGGCTAAAAACTGTTGCGCTTTTTCATCATAATACTGTTCCGAGCTTTGTTCGATAAAACCGCCTTTATTATAGATGGTTTTAAATATTTCTGAAGCCAATGTCCGATGAGTAGAAGAGGTTGTACGCGAATATATATCGAAAGAAATACCAAAAGTTTCGAAAGACTGCTTGATAATATTATGATATCGATCGACAATGTCTTGAGGGGTCACTCCTTCTTTTCTCGCTGTGAGTGTAATAGGAACGCCATGTTCATCCGACCCTCCGATAAACAAAACCTCCTCACCTTTCAAACGAAGGTAACGAACATAGATATCTGCCGGAACATAAACGCCAGCCAAATGTCCAATATGAATAGGACCATTGGCGTAAGGAAGTGCAGTTGTGACGGTGGTACGCTTAAAATTTTTCATACATGCTGTTTTAACGAACGACAAAAGTACAAAAAAATCAGTTAAGCAATCTCGCGAAGTGCTGTTTATTTCAAATTGAAATGTATATTCTCACCTTATATGACAAATAACACACTGTGCACTGTCGGTTAACTGACCTAAAAAACTGCAATATTCAGATTCACTTCGGGAATATTCCCCTGGAAACATTAAAAAAATCTAATTAATTGGATTTTTTCGCCAAAACATTTGCAAGGAAGATTGAATCATCCTATATTTGTATCGTGATTTTTTCATAGTATTAGATTTAAGGTTAACAAAAAAGAGATTGGGTTGTCGTGAGACAGCCCATCTTGCTTTTAGGGAGTTTCCTTA
>CAZOUH010000219.1:0-2403 GCA_964582935.1 uncultured Paludibacter sp. | reverse complement strand
CGCCGAATTTTCCCACTGATGGTTTTGGGAAGTGCATCCACAAACTCAATGATGCGTGGATATTTGTAGGGGGCGGTGACGGTCTTGACATGCTCCTGAATTTCCTTTACCAATGCCTCACATGCTTTATCTTTATAATCACATGCCAAGATGATGGTGGCTTTCACCAACTGCCCGCGAATATCATCCGGCACGCCGGTAACAGCACATTCCACCACAGCCGGATGCGTCATCAGCGCACTTTCTACCTCAAAAGGTCCAATGCGGTAGCCGGAACTTTTAATCACATCATCGGTACGACCGACAAACCAAAAGAAACCATCCTCATCGCGCCAAGCTACATCACCGGTATGATAAATATCATCACACCAAACTTCATTGGTCAAAGCTTCATTCCGATAATAACCTTTGAATAAACCAACCGGAATTTGCTTATCTGTCCTTAAAACAATCTCACCCTGCTCCCCCACTTCAGCTGAACGTCCGTCAGAGGTCAGTAAATCTATGTCGTAATGCGGATTGGGCAAACCCATAGAGCCGGGCTTTGGATTGGTCCAAGGCGATGTTAAAATGGTGAGTGTGGTTTCACTTTGTCCGTATCCTTCGCAAAGTTTCACACCCGTTGACTTCAAAAACTGCTCATATACAGCAGGATTCAAGGCTTCACCGGCTATGGTACAATATTCCAATGAAGACAAATCATATTTGGAAACATCTTCTCTGATAAGGAATCGAAAAATAGTGGGCGGCGCACAAAGGGAAGTGATTTTGTACTTTTCTATCATACCCAATATATCTGCCGGCGTAAATTTCTCATGGTCATATACAAACACGGCAGAGCCAACTATCCACTGTCCGTAAAGCTTGCCCCAAACTGCCTTGAGCCATCCCGTGTCGGCAATGGTCAGGTGCAGACTGCCATGATGTAGGTTGTGCCAATATTTTGCTGTAA
Organism: uncultured Paludibacter sp.; assembly: GCA_964582935.1. GTDB lineage: Bacteria > Bacteroidota > Bacteroidia > Bacteroidales > Paludibacteraceae > Paludibacter. The sequence continues at coordinate 1,451 of CAZOUH010000219.1, read as the reverse complement.
CGATGTGTGCCAAAGGATATACATGGTCGAGCATCACCATTTTCGGATTGCCGGTAGTGCCAGAAGTGAAGCTGATAATCAAAGGATCATCATTTTCATTCACCTGCTCAATTTTCTCAAAGGGTTTGGCATTTTCTATTCCATGATGAAAGTCATGCCATCCCTCCGGAACCTTAGGTCCGACAGCAATCAGCAATTCCACAGAAGGCGATTCAGGCATGGCATTGTTGATATGACAAAGGATGGATTCTTCACCAACGGCAATGATGGCTTTGATATCCGCAGCATGATTGCGATAGATGATATCTTTGGACGTGAGCAGGTGGGTTGCGGGAATAATCACCGCACCAATCTTGTGCAAAGCCAAAATGGTAAACCAAAACTCATATCTCCGCTTGAGGATAGCCATGACGATATCGCCTTTTTTGATGCCTAAACTTTGCAAGTAAGAAGCTGTTTGGTCTGAATAGTATTTCATTTCTGCAAAAGAAAACTCCCTGCATTCACCTTGGTCATTTGTCCAAAGCAAGGCTAATTTATCCGGCTCTTTTTCAGCCCAGGCATCCACTATATCATAGGCAAAATTAAAATGCTCCGGAACCAATAATTTATAATTATTTGAGAAATCCTCAAAATCAGAAAATGCTGTTTGTTTAAGATAATTTGCTATCATGCTGTGTAATTTAAGCCTCCCCCGACCCCTCCGAAGGAGGGGAGTTTAAGAGTGTAAATAATTGAGTTTTGTTTTAACCCCCAACCCCCTAAAGGGGGCTATTGCATTGTGAGATAGATTGATAGTTGTATGGAAAGTCCTTGCGGTCATTGAGCCTGTCGAAATGTAGGAGATTTAGGGGTAACAAAGTTGTTACTCTATCACCGCCAAAAACCTCACTTTTTTTCCTCCCAATGCCTTCATTCCATGTGGTTTGCCGGCATCAAAATAAATGCTGTCTCCTTCATTTAAAATGATATCATTATTGGCAATAGTAATCTGCATACTTCCTTCCAACACCATATTAAATTCTTGTCCGGGATGTGTATTTAGCGTGATGGGTAAATTATTGGGTTCAACGCAAACTTCAAAAGGCGACATGTTTGCATGCTGAAATCCATGAAAAAGCGATTGATATTGATATGCTTTTCTGCGAGATACGCTTACGCCTGTGCCTTTGCGGGTTACATAAAAGCTAGATACTTTGGGTTCAATGCCCGAAATTAAGGTTGAAGTTTCCACGCCAAATTCTTGGGCAAATCGGCAAATAAAACTAACAGGGATGTCAACTTCCCCGGTTTCGTACCGATTCAATTCTGCTTCAGATATCTCGCATTTTTGTGCTGCTTCAGCCACAGAAACATCCAAAACATCGCGTAATCCACGAATCCTTTCAGCAATTTGTTTGATTTCCGTATTCATGATATAATTAAGTTTGTGTAAATGAAATGCGAAAGTA
>CAZOUH010000218.1:0-2417 GCA_964582935.1 uncultured Paludibacter sp. | reverse complement strand
ACAGTCTTAAAGTAAAATGTAAGGGCAAAGGCAATTTGCGCGTTTATGTTTTATCCACAGCAAAAACCCCTGCACCCGGCAAAGTAGGTAAAGCCGGTAGGTATATTTATGGGGTTTGTCCGGGGGAAGTTAATTAGTGATTGGAAGCCTCCCCCAACCCCTCCACATTTCGACGCTCAATGACCAAGTGGGAGCTTGGAGCGTGCATAGGATGAGTAAAGACACAAGCAAAAAGTCCCCTTCGGTCATTGAACTTGTCGAAATGTAGGGGATTTAGGGGTTAAATCGTAAATCGTGAATTGCAAAGCCTCTCTGGTCATTAAGCGTAGTCGAAATGAATAGGCTATAAGTGATTGCTAATATCTTCAAAGATTTCCAAATCGAAGTATTTTACTGCCGAAGTCAGGTGGTCGAAGATATCTGCCATGATATTTTCGTATGCCGCCCAGATGGTGGTATTGGTAAAGCAATAGACTTCCAAGGGTAGTCCTTTCTCAGTTGGAGCCAATTGTCTGACCATGATATTCAAACCTTTATGTATATCGGGATGATTTTTTAAGTACATCTCTGTGTATTTTCTAAATAAGCCTATATTCGTCATATTACGTCCGTTAATAACAATGGTAGTATCTGCACCTATGCTTGCATTATGTTCATCTATGGCTTTTTGTCTTTCTTCAATATAACTACTGATAGATTGAATCTGTTTGTAGAACTCTAAATCTGTTTTTTCTACAAACTTAAAGGATGATTGTTTGAAGGTAATGGAGCGTTTGATGCGCCTGCCACCTGCCTGCGCCATGCCTCTCCAATTCTGAAATGAATCGGAAATCAGCGCATAAGTGGGTATGGTAGAAATGGTTTTGTCGAAATTCACCACTTTTACGGTAGTCAGTGTAATCTGTTTTACATCTCCATCAGCATTGTATTTGGGCATGGTAATCCAATCGCCTATGCGCACCATATCATTGGTGGTAACTTGTATGCTGGCTACAAACCCAAGTATGGTGTCTTTGAATATCAACATCATAATGGCTGAGGCTGCTCCCATGGCTGTGAAGAAAGATATCAAGGCTTTGCCTGATAAGATGGTAAAACTGGCACCCACTGTCAGTATAATCAAAATAATACGTATCACTTGAAAATAACTTTCTATGGGTTTGTCTTTGTATTTTGATGAGCTTGAGAGGTGTTTAGAAAGGGCAGTGAGTATGGAGTTGAGCAGCCAATAAATCATCCAGACTATAAACAAATCGGTTGCTTTGCTGATGAATGTGATGATATGTGGGTAGTATTCGAACACCACCGGTATGCTGTTGCGTATCCAACTCAATGGGGCGGTCAGTGCCAAATAACGTGGAAATTTGCTTTCAATCAGAAAACCACTCAAACGTAACTTAGGCGATTTGTTAGTCTGCTTCAGTATAAAATAAATGAGTTTTTGTGTCAGCCATTGAAATACCCACACAAAAAGTATGACTATAGCCAATTGCAAAAGCAGGTTGATAAGATTGACTGAGTTTTCGGCTATTCCCCAGCTTTCCAATAAGTGTTTCGACCATATAGAAATGCGATATACGGACTCTTTGCTTGCTTCCTGACTGATGATTGGGTTTGGTGTCATAACTAATTTGTGCTGCTTAGGCATTTGCCTAAATATTAGGAAAAACAAAGTTAACAAAAGCACTTGAGCTATGCAAACCAAATTAGTCTGCAAACGTTTGCGGAATATTATATGAAATATTATGCGTATATTGTTGATTTATAAGAGATAAATCAGTTATTTTGAACTTGCTATTATAACATGATATATATTGATTCCTAATCCCTTATCTAATTTAGAACTGAATATCAACATTAATATATTTGCTTATGAAAAATACTTTTACACTTTTATTTACGCTCCTGTTTTTTGCACTTATAGCACAAGCTGCTGCAATTACCGGTGGTACACGTTTGTACTTTACCCCCAATGCTAACTGGAAAGAGGCTGATGCCCGCTTTGCTGCTTATTATTTTGGGGATGGAGAAGCGTGGGCAAGCATGACTGCCGTAGCAGGAGAAACTGATTTGTATGTGGCGGTATCGCCCGAAGGGAAGAATTTTACCCATGTGATATTTACCAGAATGAACCCGGGAGAAATTGAAAACAATTGGTCCAACAAATGGAGTCAAACTGCCGATTTGGTGTTTGATGGCGTTAATAATCATTATGTTATCACTGAAGGTAAATGGGATGGCGATAATGGTACTTGGGTATTCTTTGAAGAACCCAAAGACCCTTTTGTGAGTTTATCTATTCCGGTATCTGTATTTGTGGATGAGGATATTACATTCTCCGCCCTTGTAGAAAATATTACAGATCCGATGAAGGATTTTTATGTAAAGACTCCAAGCAGTGAGGAGTTTGTAACTGT
>CAZOUH010000217.1:0-2440 GCA_964582935.1 uncultured Paludibacter sp. | reverse complement strand
GCTCCTGATGCTGAAAAACTAACTGAATCTCCTGAAAGTGAAGGTTTTGAAACATCTCAGCCTGATTTTGAGCCAGTTAAGGCTGCATCGCCAGTGGAAGATGAAAGCATTGCTGTTCGCCAATCCCAAGTTGATGCGTTGGAGCAACTGTTCAATCAGCCGCGTAGTTATCAAGAGTATATTGCAACGGAAGAAGTGATTCCGGGTAGCAGACTCACCCGCATAGCTGAGCGTCATTACGGTGTAAAGGAGTTTTGGGTTTACATTTATGAAGCCAATCGGGATGTGTTATCATCACCTGCTATGATAGCACCCGGCATGCTTTTAAAAATCCCTCGCTTGAATCCTGTCTTGGCAGACAAGGATAATCCGAAGTGTATGGAATATGCATTACAATTGCAAGAAAAGTATTTGAAGGAGTAGTATTTCAGCAGAATTAAAAATTTTGTAACAAGACTAATAGATGGCTCTTGTTCCAATGATTTTAATTTCACGCAAAAATATGGTAATTTTGCGTGAAATTTTTATTATCTATTTTAAGATTCATACCATCATTTATGGCAGTTGTAACAAGTTCGTTATTAGAGAAACTCGAGACATTAAAACAAAAATACGATGAGCTTTCAGTCTTAATTGCTGAACCTTCGATCATTGAAGATCAGAAACGCTATGTGAGACTAAACAAGGAGTTTCATGATTTAGGACAAATTATGTCTGTCTATGAAGCATATAAACTTGCCTTGCTGCATCTTGCGGAAGCAAAAAACTTATTAGAAAACGAGGCAGATCCTGAGTTGAAGGAAATGGCAAAAATCGAGATGGATGATCTCGAACCTAAGATTGCGAAAATGGAGGAAGACATTAAGCTATTGCTTATTCCTGCTGATCCGGAAGATAATAAAAATGCCATAGTCGAAATCAGAGGGGGAACGGGCGGTGATGAAGCTGCTATTTTTGCCGGTGATTTGTTCAAGATGTATCATCGCTATTGTGAAATTAAAGGCTGGAAAGTGGAGGTGACGCATATTTCTGAAGGCACTTCCGGCGGTTATAAAGAGATCATATTTACGGTATCAGGACAGAAAGTCTATGGCACATTGAAATATGAATCTGGAGTGCATCGCGTACAACGTGTGCCACAAACAGAAACACAAGGTCGCGTGCATACTTCGGCGGCTACGGTTGCTGTTTTGCCGGAAGCCGAAGAATTCGATATAGAATTAAAAGAAGCAGATATACGGGTGGATACTTATTGCTCTTCCGGTCCCGGCGGACAGTCGGTCAACACGACCTATTCAGCCATCCGTTTAACGCATATTCCTACCGGCATCATCGTTCAATGTCAGGATGAAAAATCTCAACATAAAAACAAAGCCAAGGCAATGAATGAGTTACGCTCCCGTATCTATGCTATTGAACATCAGAAGTACTTGGATGAGATAGGTTCAAAACGTAAAACCATGGTCTCAACCGGCGATCGTTCAGCCAAGATACGCACTTATAATTTTCCACAAGGGCGCGTGACTGACCATCGCATCAACTACACCATGTATAATTTAGCGGCATTTATGGGTGGTGAGATACAAGCTGTTATTGATCAGTTGATTGTGGCTGAAAATGCAGAACGGTTAAAAGCAAGCGAATTGTAAATAAGCCATAGGCAAAAGGTAAATTGTATGAATAAACAACAACTTTTCGATCAAATCAAGATAAAGAAATCCTTCCTTTGTGTGGGATTGGATACGGATATTCAAAAGATTCCGGAGTTTCTTACGGCAGATAACAACGACAGTATTTTTAGTTTTAATAAAGCCATCGTTGACGCTACTGCCAATTACTGCGTAGCTTATAAGCCTAATTTAGCTTTTTACGAAAGTTTGGGTTTAGAGGGATGGCAGGCATTGGAAAAAACGGTGGATTATATCCGTGAGAAATACCCTGAACAATTCATCATCGCTGATGCCAAACGGGGCGATATAGGCAATACTTCTTCTATGTATGCCCGTACTTTTTTCAGTACGATGGATTTTGATGCGGTGACTGTAGCTCCCTATATGGGCGAAGATTCGGTGACGCCCTTTTTATCCTATGAAAATAAATGGGTGATTTTATTGGCACTGACATCCAATAAAGGGGCTTTTGATTTCCAGTTTACTGAAGATGCTCAAACCGGTGAACAGTTATTTGAAAAAGTACTCAAAACTTCTCAGCAATGGGCTAATACAGACAACTTAATGTATGTGGTCGGCGCCACCAGAGCTGATATGTTGTTGGAAGTTCGCAAGCTCGTCCCCGATCATTTTTTATTGGTTCCCGGCGTGGGAGCTCAAGGCGGCAGCTTGCAGGAAGTAGCCAAATATGGCATGAATGATAGTTGCGGTTTGTTGGTCAACTCTTCCCGCCAAATTATCTATGCTTCTTCCGGAAAAGACTTTGCAGA
>CAZOUH010000216.1:0-2447 GCA_964582935.1 uncultured Paludibacter sp. | reverse complement strand
ACCTTCTTAACGGCTTTTCCTTGCAAATGTTTGATGGTTTGTTCGTTTGCCAACACAGTCTGCTCTACAGTTGCTTTGTCCATATCAGCTGCAAGCTCCAAAGTGAAACGCACCTTTCCATTGAAGGAAATGGGATATTTAACGCTCGATTCAACCAAATAATCTTCATTACAGATAGGGAAAGCAGCATCGAAAACTGTTTGTTCATTGCCCAAAATCTGATAGAGTTCCTCAGCAATATGTGGTGCAAAAGGAGCAAGCAAAATCACAAAATCTTCCAAAATTGACCTTTTGCTGCATTTTAATGTTGATAATTCATTGATACAAATCATAAAGGCGGAAACCGAGGTGTTGAATGAGAAATGCTCAATATCGTAATTGATTTTCTTGATGGTTTTATGCAAGATTTTTAACTCTTCTGCCGTAGGCTCATCATCATTCAACAATAGTTTTCCATCTTTGTAAAACAGCGACCACAAGCGTTTCAGAAATCTATGCACCCCATCTATGCCATTGGTATCCCAAGGCTTGGATTGATCCAAAGGTCCTAAAAACATCTCATACAAACGCAAAGTATCTGCTCCGTATTTCTCAATGATATCATCGGGATTCACCACATTAAACATCGACTTCGACATTTTTTCCACCGCCCATCCGCAGACATATTTTCCATCTTCCAAGATAAATTCAGCATGTTTGTATTCAGGATTCCAATTTCTGAATTGATCCATATCCAAATGGTCATTATGCACAAAATTCACATCTACATGCACAGGCATAGTGTCATATTCATCCCTTAAGTTATAAGAAACAAATCTTGGAGCGGCTTTTTTCCCTGCTGTGGCTTCCTCAATTATCCTATACACAAAATTACTGCGTCCCTGAATCATACCCTGGTTAATCAGTTTTTTGAAAGGCTCCGCTTCGCAAACCAAACCCAAATCATATAAGAATTTGTTCCAGAAACGACTGTAAATCAAGTGTCCGGTGGCATGCTCGGTTCCGCCTATATATAAATCCACATTGCGCCAATACTCATTGGCTTCTTTGCTCACCAAAGCTTGGTCGTTTTTGGGGTCCATATAACGCAGGTAGTAAGCCGAAGATCCCGCAAATCCGGGCATGGTATTCAGTTCCAAAGGATAGCCATCTTCCGTTTGCCAATTTTTAGCCCTTCCCAAAGGTGGTTCGCCTTTTTCAGTAGGTAAGTATTTATCTACCTCCGGTAGGATGAGTGGCAGCTTGCTTTCATCCAACACATAAGGCATATCATCTTTGTAGTAAACTGGGAATGGTTCGCCCCAATAGCGTTGGCGACTGAAAATGGCATCGCGCAAGCGGTAATTCACTTTGATTTGACCGATGCCTTCTTCTTCAATATAATGATTAGCTTTGCTAATTGCTTCAGTAACAGTCAGTCCGTTTAAAAAACCGGAATTCATCATAATGCCCTCTTTGGCATCGAAACTCTCTTCCGACACATCGCAGCCTGCTATCAAAGGAATGATGGGCAAATCAAAATGCTTGGCGAAAGCATAGTCGCGGCTATCGTGCGCAGGCACCGCCATAATCGCACCTGTTCCATAACCTGCAAGTACATAGTCTGAAATCCAAATAGGGATAACAGTCTTGCTAACGGGATTGATGGCATAGGAACCGGTAAATACGCCGCTTACTTTTTTGTCAGCTAAACGCTCACGCTCAGTGCGTTTTTTCGTTTCTGCAATATAATTTTGCACTGCCACTTGTTGTTCAGGCATGGTGCAAATATCCACCAATTCGCTTTCAGGAGCTAATACCATAAAAGTAACTCCATAAATTGTATCGGCACGTGTCGTAAAAATATCAAAATTGATGTCCTTATCCTTGAGGAAGAATTTCATTTCAGCACCCTCGCTTCTGCCTATCCAATTCCTTTGCGTTTCTTTCAAAGAATCTGTCCAATCGACTGTATCTAAGCCATCTAACAGTCTTTGAGCATAAGCGGAAACGCGCAAGCTCCATTGGCGCATCACCTTTTGTTCAACCGGGTGACCTCCACGTACTGAATAACCTTCGCTGACTTCATCATTCGCCAAAACGGTACCCAATGCAGGACACCAATTGACTTTTGTATCAGCAAGATATGCAATGCGATAATTCAACAAAATTTCTTGTTGTTCTTTTTCAGATTTTGCTTTCCAGTCTGATGCCGAAAATTCCAAAGGATGAGATTGATGTGCATGTAAACCCGTGGTACCCTGAGTTTCCAAATGTTTTATCAACTCATTGATAGATACTGCTTTTTCAAGTTTAGTGTCATAATAATGATTAAACATTTGAATAAAAGCCCATTGTGTCCAGTGATAATATTCGGGATCACAAGTCTGTACTTCTCTGTCCCAATCAAAGCTAAACCCAATTTTATCCAATTGTTCGCGGTAGCGTTTGATGTTTTGCTCAGTCGT
>CAZOUH010000215.1:0-2448 GCA_964582935.1 uncultured Paludibacter sp. | reverse complement strand
CTTTTTTGCCCATGTTTTATTTGAATCTAATAATCAGTTTTGTTGTTTTAATATCCTTAAAAGTTAAATATACATCCTCATGAACAGTAGTTTTACGTTTTGCACCTTCCGGTTTTACCATTTGCGTGGTCGTTAACTGAATACCTTCCTCAGTAACAGATTTCAATACTCCATTGAGTTTTCTACCTTGAGCAGTAACAACATCCACCTCTCTGCCCACATGTTTCAAATACTGTTGATGAATTTTGAAAGGAGAACCAATACCGGCAGAGCTGACTTCCAACTCGTAGTCTTCCTCATCCCTGTCTAATTTTGAATGAATAAATTGAGTTAAATCAGCACAATCATCAATGCTGATTCCTGCAAAGGAATCGATTTCAATCCTGATGCGATTATCAGGAGAGATGTTCAAGTCCACAAGAAACAATTCTTTCTCATGAACATACTCGCCAATTAGCTGATTTACAGAAACTTTATCTATCATTATTTTGTTTCTTCCAATAACAAAGGGGACATCAGTCCCCTCCACATTTCATTTATCGGATGCAAAGATAGTGTTTTTTGTTTTAATAACAAATTTTTTTCTATCTTTCTGCGTATTGCTTCTGATAATAAGACTGATAATGACCGGTAGTAACATGATCCATCCATTCTTGGTTTGCTAAATACCAGTCCACTGTTTTCTCCAAACCTTCTTCAAACTGCAAAGAGGGATTCCATTTGAGCTTATTGGAAACTTTGGTGGGATCGATAGCATAACGTAAATCATGTCCTGCTCTGTCTTTTACGAAAGTAATCAATTGGGCAGACTCTCCCGGTTGCCTACCTAATTTTCCATCCATAATCTCACAAAGTTTGCGGATCAAATCTATATTGGTCCATTCATTATGACCGCCAATATTGTAAGTTTCGCCATTCTTTCCGGCATGATAAATCACGTCTATCGCCTGCGCATGGTCGTTTACCCACAACCAATCACGTACATTTTCACCTTTTCCATAGATAGGTATGGGTTTATTATTTTTGATATTATGAATTGCCAAAGGAATCAATTTCTCAGGAAACTGATGCGATCCATAATTATTCGAACAATTAGAAATCACGATTGGCAAACCATAGGTATGATAATAAGCACGCACAAAATGATCGGAAGAAGCCTTAGCTGCTGAATACGGACTTCTTGGATCATAGGCGGTTTCTTCAGTAAATAAACCGGTATCGCCCAAAGAACCATAAACTTCATCCGTAGAAACATGGTAAAAGAGCTTTCCTTCCATCTTATCCTTCCAGGCATTTTTGGCAGCATTCAATAAGTTTGTGGTACCAAAAACATTGGTTTTCACGAAAGCAAAAGGATCGGTAATCGACCTGTCCACGTGCGATTCAGCCGCCAAATGAATGACACCGTCAAATTGATATTTGGCAAATAATTCAGGAATCAATGCCTCGTCCGTAATATCACCCTTGATAAAAGAATAATTGGGCAGGTTTTCAATATCCCGCAAGTTTTCGAGATTGCCTGCATAAGTCAGGGCATCCAAATTCACAATGTGATAATCGGGATATTTATTCACGAAAAGTCGCACCACATGCGAACCAATAAATCCGGCACCTCCGGTAATCAATACTGTTTTCAATGTCGAATGATTTATAGTTGATATTAATACAATAACGCTGTTTTAATAAGTTAGAGAAGCTGTCTCAAAAGTGTTTTTGCTTTTTCAAAAACTGATAAATCGTAATCGCTATTATTTCATCACCCTCTAAATCTCCCTGAAGGGAGACTTGACCACCCCTAACCCCTCCAAAGGAGGGGAATTTGAGTGTGCAAAAGCTGAACAATTGTACAAACAAAAGTCCCTTTAGGGATTTAGGGTTATTAATTGAAAGTAGAAATTATTTTATTTTGACTTTTGATACAGCCCCATAAAACAAATTCAATTATCTTCACAAATAATCCCCACAAAATTAGTTAAATATTTCTGAATGTAAAAAGCTTTTTTCAGGAAAGGATGCTACAAGATGTCATTTTCAAAAAAATCAAGTACATTTGCAAGAAAGGAAAAAGATATGCAACCATTAGCAGAACGCATGCGCCCACAAACATTGGATGGATTTATCGGTCAGAAACACTTGGTCGGTGAAGGTGCTATTTTACGACAAATGATAGCATCCGGACATATTGCGTCATTCATTCTGTGGGGACCTCCCGGAGTTGGCAAAACAACCTTGGCAAAAATCATAGCCAAACAATTAGAACATCCTTTTTACGTGTTGAGCGCTGTCACTTCCGGCGTGAAAGAAGTCAGGGAAGTCATAGAAAAAGCAAAATCCAACAGTTTATTCACCCAAGGTAAAAGACCCATTTTATTCATAGATGAAATTCATCGTTTCAGCAAATCTCAGCAGGATTCTTTATTGGGAGCCGTTGAGAACGGCACAGTTACC
>CAZOUH010000214.1:0-2449 GCA_964582935.1 uncultured Paludibacter sp. | reverse complement strand
CACAGGCTATAAAAACTAAAATCGCTCCTAACATAGAGGTTTCTCTAAAACCTATGCTGAGGTATAATTTCCCCGATAGGGAGGAAGCTACAGGCCATCCAAAACTCATGGTGGCAAGGATGAATCCAGATGCAATCGTGCCAACGCCTAAGGAGGTTTGGGTGAAAGTAGGCAGAAAGGTCTCCGGTCCCATCATGACTATCCCCATGCCTATGACTGCCAAATTATTGAATGCCAAGGTTGGATTTTTCCATACCCACAAAGGCAAAATTGCTTCTGTCGTTTTCTTTTCTACCTGATAAGTGTAATATGCCAATACGACAACAGTCAGCAATAATATCAAACTGGGAGAAGATAACCATGCCCAAGTTTGTCCACCTTCCAAGAGGAAAACGAAAAACAAAGACAAGGTGCTTAAAATCAGCAAAGCGCCTTTGTAATCAATGCGTGTTTTCTTAACATGAATTGCCTCCTTGAAAAAGGCTGAAATGAAATAAATGGAAACGGCACCTATGGGCAGGTTGATGATGAATATCCAACGCCAGTTGACGTATTCTGCCAAAAAGCCTCCCAAAGCGGGTCCGACTATGGCACTGATGCCCCAGATGCTGGATAATAAACCTTGAACTTTGGCGCGTTCTTCTACGCTGTAAATATCGCCGGCAATGGTGTTGACGGTCGCCATGATCGATCCTGCACCTAAACCTTGTATGCCACGAAATAAAATCAGGGTTTCTATATTCCAGGCTGCCGCCGAAGTTGCTGATCCTATCAAGAAAATGGTAATTCCGAACAGTAATATCTTTTTCCTTCCGAAGATATCGGTAAGCTTACCATATACAGGAATAGTCACGGTTTGTGCCAATAGATAAATAGAAAAAACCCAGGAGAATTTATTGAATCCTCCTAAGTTTGATACTATCTGTGGTATGGCTGTGGAAATAATGGTGGAGTCCATGGCAGCCAGCATCATAGTGAGCATCAAGGCTGCCAGTACCCAACCTCTCTTGGGAATTATGGTTTCATTCATCAAAGATCATCTACTGTTTTATCTTCTCAATACGTGAGAAGCATGTCCGTAGAACATTTCAGCTGCTTCCATCACCGTTTCCGATAGTGTTGGGTGGGGATGGATGGTCAGTGATAAGTCTTTAACGGTTGCGCCCATCTCTATTGCCAATGTTGCTTCTGCAATCAATTCGCCGGCACCGGGACCACAAATACCTACGCCTAAAATACGCTCTGTGTCCGGATCAACCAATATTTTGGTTACCCCATCGCTACGGTCTAAAGTGGTGGCGCGACCGCTGGCTGCCCACGGGAATTTAGTCACTTCGAACTTCACTCCTTTTTCTATGGCTTGATTTTCTGTCATACCTGCCCAAGCGATTTCAGGATCGGTGAAAACTACCGCCGGAATTGCCAATGGCTCAAAAGCTACGCGCTTGCCGGAGATAGCATCCACAGCAACTTTGGCTTCGTGCGATGCCTTGTGCGCCAACATGGGTTCGCCCACTATATCGCCTATGGCGTAAATATTTTCATCATTGGTTTTTAAAGAGGAATCGGCAATAATCCAACCGCGCTCGTTGACCTTCACTTGGGTATTTTCCAATCCTAAGCCATCTGTTTTCGGCTTGCGACCAATAGACATCAATACATAATCAAACTGATGTTCTTCAATTTGCTTGTCTTTATTTTCTATCTTCACCAACAGACCTTCGCCTTCTTCCTTGATTTCAACTACCTTAGATTGAAGCATGATTTTGTCGTAGGATTTAGAAATTCTTTTCTGAAGATGAGATACCAAATCTTGATCGGCACCCGGTAACAGTCTATCCATAAATTCAACTACAGATACTTTGGCACCCAAAGCTGAATACACAGATCCCAATTCCAAACCTATATATCCGCCTCCCACTACCAATAAGGTTTTGGGAATAGCCGGCAAATCTAAGGCTGTACTCGAATTGAGCAAGCGTTTGCTATCGATTTCCAAAGATGGAATGGTAGATATTACTGAACCTGTGGCGATGATGGCTTTATCGAAATTGATGTTTTCTGTGCTGCCATCTTCTTTTTTTACGGCTACTGAAGTTGAGGAAGTAAAGTTTGCCCAACCTTGTACATAATTGATTTTGCGTTGTTTGCTCAACACGCCCAATCCACCGGTAAGCTTGGCTACAACCTTGTTTTTATATGCTCTCAGCTTATCAATATCGATAGTGGGTTCTCCAAAATCAACACCCCAGCTTTTGGCTTCTTTGCTTTCGTTAATCAGTTTGGCTACGTGGAGTAAAGCTTTGGAAGGAATGCAACCCCTGTACAGACAAACGCCTCCGGGATTTTTGGCGGCGTCTATCAGGGTTACGCTCATGCCCAAGTCGGCAGCATAAAAAGCTGCTGCATAACCACCGGGACCGGCACCGATTACGACTATGTTTTTGTT
>CAZOUH010000213.1:0-2474 GCA_964582935.1 uncultured Paludibacter sp. | reverse complement strand
TTTTGATACTCCGCACCATCACCAAAAACATTCAAAAATTACACAAAATGTTTGGAATTGTGCAAAATATATCTATTTTTGCAGCTATAATTCTAATTCGAGCGAAAATGATTCAAGAAAATTTCATCAAACTATTTGAAAATGCATTTCAAAAATATTGGGATTTGCCTGCATATAGTAATTACGGGGAAGATATGACTTTGACTTATGCTGATGTAGCCAAGCGGGTTGCCAAGCTGCATATCCTGTTTGAACAATGTAATATTCAGCCGAATGATCACATTGCCCTGATTGGGCGGAACAATGCCAATTGGGCTATTGCCTATTTAGCGACTGTGACTTACGGAGCCATCATTGTACCTATCTTACAAGATTTTAACTCCAATGACGTGCATCATATTTCGAATCACTCTGAATCCAAGTTGCTGTTCACCGGTGATAATATTTGGGAACACTTGGAGGAGGAAAAACTGAAAACTGTACAAGCAGTCTTTTCGTTGACCGATTTTAATTGTATCACAATTATTGATCGGAGGGAAGAAAATGAAAAGTCTAAGGTAGAACCGATATTAGATCGGCAACAACTGAAACCCGAGGTGGTTAATTCCATTTTCAGATCGAAGTATCCACAAGGTTTTCACAAAGAACACGTAAAGTACATCGACAAACATAACTCGGAATTAGTCTCTATCAACTATACTTCCGGAACCACCGGATTCAGCAAGGGAGTGATGACGAGTGGAAATGCATTAGCAGGCAATGTTACCTTTGCCATCGGTACCGGAATTATCAAAGAAGGATACCGGATTATCTCATTTTTGCCCTTGGCGCACTCTTATGGTTGTGCGTTCGATTTTTTGACTACTACCTGCATTGGCTGTCATGTACATTTCTTAGGAAAAGTGCCGTCACCCAAAATACTGCTGACAGCTTTTGCTGAAATCAAACCCAATGTTATTTTCCTTGTTCCGCTTATCATTGAGAAGATATATAAAAAGCAAATTCAACCTTTGATAGCCAAACCTACCATTCGTTGGGTTCTGAAGATTCCATTGCTGGATCAAACCATCCTGTCTACCATTCGCAAAAAATTGATACAAGCATTTGGGGGAGAGTTTGTTCAGTTGGTATGTGGTGGAGCGCCCATGAATGCAGAGGTTGAGGATTTTCTGCAAAAGATTAAATTTCCTTATACGGTGGGATACGGCATGACTGAATGTGCGCCCCTCATCAGCTTTACGCCCGCCGATCGTTTTGTTCCAAAATCAGCAGGAGAAATCATTCATGTGATGGAAGCTAAAATTGCAGATGCCGATCCCGTAACAGGTATAGGAGAAATTTGTGTCAAGGGAGAAAACTTGATGTCCGGTTACTATAAAAATCCTGAAGCTACAGATAGCGTGATTGGGAAAGATGGATGGCTGCATACGGGCGATTTAGGTACGATCGACGAGCAAGGCAATATTTTTATCAGAGGAAGAAGTAAAAGTATGATTTTGGGACCGAGTGGTCAGAATATCTATCCGGAAGAGATAGAAGCTAAACTCAACAACATGCCGTTTGTGATGGAAAGTCTTGTCATAGAGAATCATGGAAAATTACATGCCTTGGTGTATCCGGATTATGAGGCAGTTGATTTAGAAAAACTGAATCAGAAACAATTGGAAAAAGTAATGGAAGAAAACAGGATGGCACTCAACAGCATTGTCGCCTCTTATGAAGCTATTCTGAAGATTCAATTGTACCCCAACGAATTTGAAAAGACTCCGAAAAAAAGCATCAAAAGATATTTATATTCAACGGCTTTCCATAAAGTAGCGGATACCGATGGACAGTAATTCTTTTGTATTTGTAAAAAAAAGTTGGTGATAATCAAAAAAAGCATCGAAAAGTTTTTTTATTCTAAAAATTAAATGTAATTTTGCATCGATTTTGAATTGCAAACTAACATGTCGAATTTTTAAAAGATTTTGAAAAATGAAAAAATTATTTTTATTATTTGCTATTGCTTCATTTTTTGTTGCATGTGCACCTAAAGCTGCAGAAACAACTGAAGAAGAAACTGTTGTAACTGAAGAAGTTGTAGAAGAAGCTCCTGAAGCTCAAGACACTGATGTAACAGAAGAAGCTCCTGTAGAAGAAGCTGCTGAAGTTCAATAATTGTTCAACAAAAAAAGGAAGTCCGTTATGCCTAACGGACTTTTTTTGTTTTAGGGGGAAGGGTTTGGGGGGAACTAAGAACTAAGAACTAAGAACTAAAAACTAGGAACTAAGAATTTCTTCACTTTCTAACTTTATAAACTTTCCAACTTTATGAACTTTATAAACTTTACAAACTTTCCAACCCTTCGACTTCGCTCAGGGCACCGCTTTATAAACTTTATAAACTTTCCAACTTTATGAACTTTATAAACTTTCCAACTTTATGAACTTTACAAACTTTCCAACCCTTCGACTTCGCTCAGGGCACCGCT
>CAZOUH010000212.1:0-2491 GCA_964582935.1 uncultured Paludibacter sp. | reverse complement strand
AGAAATATCGCCTCTGAATTTGTCATTCAATTAATAGCTCCCGAACATCAAGAAGTAATAGCAAGTTCAAAAAAATTATCCAAATCCTCCCTTTTCATCATTCCATCGCAACTGTATCCTTTGGATTTTGAAAACAAAGAAGCCTTGCAACTGATTTTAATCAATCCTTTTTCTGAGATTATCAAGCGCATGGGCGTGATGTTGTTGATTTCCATCATTTTCTCCCTCATTGCCTTATTGGCTTTCAGGTTTTTAATCCTCACGCTTTCCAAACAGAAAAAATTAGTACGATTCAAAAATGAATTTTTAAGCAACATCGCCCATGAATTGAAACGTCCGGTAGCCAGCTTGACCGTCAATTTGGACGGACTACAAGACCCTGATATATTCAGCAACACGGGAATGCGCGACCTGATGCTGCACAATTCTCTCAATGCACTGACTGAAATGAACGGTACCATCAGCATGTTGGTCGGATTGGCTCGTGAAGAAGAGGGATTGCTTGTTTTGAACAAACAGCCGGTCAATTTGGTTGATATCATCATGGATCTAAAAAATCGTTTTGCTTCTTCTCCCGGCAAGCGTGTCAGCATCCACACCAATTTTGAATCAGAAGCAATCGTGGTGCAAGGTGACAGCATCATGCTTACTCAATGTTTTGCAAATTTGATTGATAATGCCATCAAATATTCTGAAAAAGATGCGACTATCAACATCAATATAGAAATGCATGGATCAAATGCAGCATTGGATTTCCAAGA
Organism: uncultured Paludibacter sp.; assembly: GCA_964582935.1. Classification (GTDB taxonomy): domain Bacteria; phylum Bacteroidota; class Bacteroidia; order Bacteroidales; family Paludibacteraceae; genus Paludibacter. The sequence continues at coordinate 1,730 of CAZOUH010000212.1, read as the reverse complement.
CCAAGGTATGGGGATTCCTGCCGATAAGATTGAACATATCTTTGAGAAATATTCGCGTGTTGACAACCATGCCAGAGTTGCCGGATTCGGTATCGGATTGAATTATGTAAAAACCATCATTGAAAAACATGGCGGTTCAATCGGTGTCAGCAGTGAAGTCAATGTCGGATCAATTTTTAAAGTATTACTACCTTACAAATAACCAGTATGAAGAAAATATTAGTTGTAGAAGATGATTTGAATTTAGGAACTGCTTTGGTTGGGTTCCTTGAAATGCAGAAACATGAAGTGAATTATGTGAATAATGGAGATGAGGCAGTGTCTGAATTTCAGCGTTTTCAACCCGATTTGGTAACGCTTGATGTGGTATTGAATTGCAGTGTAGATGGTTTTGAAATTGCAAAGCAGATTAGGAAAATCAGTGATGTGCCCATTATTTTCACAACCTCACGCGATGGCAATGAAGATTATGAAACAGGTTTCGGCATTACAAACAGCGATTATGTCAGAAAACCTTATCGTTTGGTTGAATTATTATTGCGCATCAACAAGATGATTGAAGTCGAAATGCTTTCATCTGCTGCTGCCGACAATCATTTCCGCATCGGTCGCTTTCAATTTTTCCCGGAGGAACAATCTTTAAAATTCAACAAGGGCGACATCCATTTGAGTCCTCTCGATACCACAGTCTTGGCTTTACTCTGCCGAAACAAAGGCAAATTTATTCCACGTGAAGATGTAATCCGGTTGGCGTGGCAAGTGGAAGATACAGAATCAAAGGAAACGGCTTTGTATAATTCCATCTCTAGATTGAAGAAATACCTCTACAATGATGAGCACGTGAGGATTGAAAATAAAATCAGATTGGGAATCCGGATCAGGGATTTGGATGATAAAAATGTAGAAGAGTAAAATTAGTCTTTGATCTGTCTTTCCAATCGGAAAAACAAAGCATTGTCATTCAGGTTCTGACAATGTATCATCCATGGATTTAATTTTGAATCTGTGCTCAGCTCAAAATCAGCAGTCAGGGCAGCAACCAATTCATCTATACCATCCACCTCATTATAAAACTGCATACCTGTTTTGTCCCCAGAGTTTGCATAGTTAATGGACAACACATCCTGTTCATCAGATGTGATATCCAAATTTAGATATCCTTCTATTTTCTGTTTGTCTTTTACGTAGCTAACTACCAATACATAGGAGTTTGCTTCAGTGTTATATTCCAACTTCAAAACAAGCTGTTCGCCTTCATATAAGATTGTTACAGCGTCAGAGATTCTATTATATAAGCTGCTAAAATCAAGGCTTGACAGTTCAGGGATAAATTGCCAAGCAAAATTTTGAATAAACTCTGCCAAATCATCGGTACCACGGATGGCATATTCCGGATGTTCTACACTGACCAATTTGGTTCTCGCCCTGTTTAACTCAAAACTTCTAAATACAACTCCGTTGAGTTCGATGGGCTGGTAGAATTGAATACCATCGGAAGTCACGATAAAGGGAACTTGATGGATTTCCCGATCACTTTTTTTAATGTCGAACACATGAAATTTGCCGTTGTAAATGCGATAAGGCACATTGTCAACTAGCATGCTTAATACAGGTACATCCACATGAAACAGCATATCATCCAAATCCCCTAGTTCATCCAAATAAGATTGCCATTGGATGTCGGTTGCTAATTGAGTCATGATAATTTCAGCACCCTGTTTTTTGCCCTT
>CAZOUH010000211.1:0-2496 GCA_964582935.1 uncultured Paludibacter sp. | reverse complement strand
AAAGTAATGGACAAAAGTAAAAAAATTAATTGAACCTCCTAACTCCTAACTCCTATCTCCTAACTCCTAATAGTAACATGACCAATCCCCAACATCTCCTCCTGACTGAAGACGGCTCTCATTCCGTACTGCACCCCGAATTACATGAAACTTATCATTCCATTCATGGTGCCATTCAGGAATCTGAACATACCTTCATCAATGCTGGTTTGAGACAATGCAATCAGTCATCATTGAATATTTTAGAAATTGGTTTTGGAACGGGATTGAATGCATTCTTGAGTTTGATTGAAACTGAGCAAAGCCAACAAAAAGTGTTTTATACTGCTGTCGAACTTTATCCCTTATCCTTAGAAGCTGCTGCAGCATTGAATTACCCCGACCTCATCGCAAAAGATAAAAAAGAAATATTTTACTTTTTGCATAGTTCTCCGTGTCAAAATAGCATACCGCTGACAAAAAATTTTGAACTGCATAAAATACAGGAGGATTTCACCAAACTTCGTCTGACAGGCACCTATGACTTAGTTTATTTTGATGCTTTTTCTCCGGAAAAACAAGCTGAAATGTGGAAAGAAGATCGTTTTCAAATGATCTATGATTGCTGTAATCCCGGTGCCATACTGACTACCTACTGTGCTAAAGGAGCGGTACGCAGGGCTTTGCAAACTGCGGGATTCTTTGTTGAAAGAATTCCTGGTGCAAAAGGCAAAAGAGAGATGCTGCGGGCGAAGAAAACTAATCTATGATTGACCCATCCGTGTCTTGTACTTAAACAGTTGCAGCAGTTTGTGTTTCTTCTTCCTCATCCTCTTTGTCTTCTTTCTTTGGCTTGCTGACCAAGATACTCAACTCATACAACAAATAAAGAGGCAAGGCTACAACCGACATGGTAAACGGATCCGTGGTGGGTGTTACTAAAGCAGACAGTATCAGCAAAATCACAAAAGCATAGGAACGTACCTTTTTCAGCATTTGTTTGTTGATCAATCCGATTTTTGATAACAAATACGCCAAAACAGGCATTTCAAACATGATTCCCAAACTGAAAGTCAATATGTACAATGTGCCCATGTACGATTGCAAAGCAATCTGATTAGGGACTAAGGCAGATACTTCATAGGTACCCAAGAACCTTACTGTCAGTGGGAAAATAACAAAATAGCTGGTGACTACTCCTAAATAGAATAACAAAGAAGAAGATAAAAAAACAAGACCTACATGCGACTTTTCGTTGGGATATAATGCCGGTCGCACAAACCACCAAATTTCAAGTAAAATGTAAGGCACAATCAAAACCAATGCGATACTGAAAGAGGAAGTGATATGTGTCATCAGCTGACCTGCAAGATTAATATTGATTAATTCAATATTGAATCCCTCCGGACATAAATCCGGAAACCTGAACAATTCGGCTAATGTACAAAGTGAACGATAAAACCAAAAATCTGAGTTTAAAGGTGCAAAAACGATGTCGTTAAATACAAAGTCCTTAAAAGAGAAAATAGCTATAACGACTAAAAGTACAGCTATGATTAAGCGGAAGATGGTCCACCGCAACACTTCTAAATGCTCCCAGAACGATAAATTTTTTCCTTCACCCATCCTTTTTGGCATAAGACCTGATGCTTATTTTTTGTCAAGGTCATCTAAAGTGGCGTTTATCTCATCATCAACTTCTTTTACGCCCTTTTTAAACTGACTGACACCTTTACCTAAACCACGCATCAGTTCAGGAATTTTTTTACCACCAAAAATCAATAATACTACGAGGGCAACTAAAATAATTTCTCCGGTACCTAAAGCCCATAAGGTAATCATGTTTAACATAATGTGATGACATTTTAATTTGAGCCTACAAATATACGCTTTTTAAATGAATGGAAGTAATGTGTAATTTTTTTTGTGAATTATTAATGCTATAAAATATTTTTGATGGTAATTCAGTAAATATTTCCGATATTTGTTAGCTCACAAATAAATAAATTATTATGAATGCGATGAAGTTCAGATTGCTCCTTCTTTTCATCGTGTTAGGCATTTCCTGCTCTTTCTCACAGCCCAATAACGATGAGTATCAATCGTATCGAGGAAAGGTTATCGACCGGCTCACTCATGCGCCGCTGACCTATTGCAATATATTGGCTGCAGGAACCAATATCGCAACCGTAACCAATGCTGAAGGTGATTTTTTATTGAAAGTCCCTGTTGTATATGAACATGTAAAGTTGATGGTTAGCCACATAGGCTATATAAGTCGCACATTAAAAGCAGACGAACTTTTGGATCAAAAAGGTGTTATCGCTATGGAGCAAGCAACCGTGATTCTCCCTCAAATTGAAGTACTGACTCAGGATGCCAATGCTTTAGTGACTTTGATGTTTGGAAAAATCCCTGAAAATTATCCCATGCAGGAAATGTTGATGACTGCCTTTTACCGAGAATCCATCCGAAAAGGTAGAAACTACGTATCTCTGTCAGAAGCGGTTGTTGAGA
>CAZOUH010000210.1:0-2497 GCA_964582935.1 uncultured Paludibacter sp. | reverse complement strand
ATTTATGTATTTTTGTAAAATAACTATTCACTTAGTAATTTCACTACCCGGCAAAAGGTAAATCTAAGGACGCAAAACGTAAAAACACCATGCAATTATTCGACAATATCAATCATAAACTTACGGATGATTTAAAGAAAACAATAAAGCCACGCACCAAGATTTCCATTGCAGCGGCTACTTTTTCAATCTATGCTTTTGAGGAATTAAAAGAGCAATTGAGCGAAATTGACGAATTGCGTTTCATTTTTACATCGCCCACTTTTGTCCAAGAAAATCTGCCCAAAGAAAAAAGAGAGTTTTACATCCCTCAACTCCATCGTGAAAGAAGTTTATACGGAACTGAATTCGAAATTAAACTACGTAATGAATTGTCGCAAAAAGCAATAGCACGTGAATGTGCCGATTGGATAAAAGAAAAAGTGAAATTTAAGACGAATACTACTGATGAACTGATGGGTGGTTTCATTCATGTTGAAAATCAGCAACAATTAACTTATTTCCCTATCAATGGCTTCACAACAGTAGATTTAGGATGTGAACGGGGCAATCATCTATTTAATCTGATAAGTAAAATAGAAACACCTCACAGTCAAGAATATCTGAAAATTTTTGAGAGTATTTGGCAAGATAATCGCAAAATGGTAGATGTAACTGAAAATGTTATCGATCGTATTTCCAATGTTTACAAGGAAAATTCGCCTGACTTTATCTATTTTTTTACGTTATATAATATCTTCAATGAATTTTTAGAAGATATTTCCGAAGATACGCTTCCCAACGCCGCCACAGGCTTCAAGTCTTCTGAAATTTGGAATATGCTGTATAATTTTCAGCAAGATGCTGCTTTAGCCATCATCAATAAATTAGAAAAATTCAATGGCTGTATCTTAGCTGACAGTGTAGGTTTGGGAAAAACTTTCACTGCTTTGGCTGTTATCAAGTACTATGAAAATCGTAATAAATCTGTATTGGTATTATGTCCGAAAAAACTAAATGACAACTGGATAACTTATCGTAGCAATCTCACCAACAATCCTATAGCCAAAGATCGCTTGCGCTATGATGTGTTGTATCACACTGATTTATCGCGCGAAAGTGGCATGACCAACGGTTTGCCTTTAGATCGTATCAACTGGGGCAATTATGATTTGGTTGTGATTGATGAAAGTCATAATTTTAGAAACGGCGGGCAACTGTACGGTGAAGAAGACAACAAAAAAGAAAACCGCTATCTCAAACTGATGAATAAGGTTATTCGTGCAGGTGTAAAAACCAAAGTGCTGATGCTTTCAGCTACGCCTGTAAACAATCGTTTCTTTGATTTACGCAATCAAATTGCATTGGCTTATGAAGGCGACAGTACACAAATTGACAGTCTGTTAGATACCAACCGTTCTATTGACGATATTTTCCGTCAAGCTCAAGCTGCTTTCAATCGTTGGAGTAAATTCGACACCAAAAACAGAACAACCGACAATTTATTACAATTATTAGATTTCGATTTTTTTGAAGTCTTAGATAGCGTTACCATTGCTCGTTCACGCAAGCATATTCAAAAATATTATGATACTGAGGCCATTGGAAAATTTCCGGAAAGATTGAAGCCGATTTCATTCCGTCCCTCCCTGACACAAAAGCATGGTGCCATCAATTATAACGAGATATACGACTTGTTAATGCAGCTCAATTTGAGTATTTATACGCCATCTTCATTTGTATTTCCAAGCAAGACAGATAAATACGAAGATATTTATGGCAGGGATATGGGAAATACCTATTTTCTGCAATCCGACCGTGAAAAAGGCATCCAGCGACTGATGAATATCAACTTGTTGAAACGCTTGGAAAGTTCTGTACATTCGTTTAGGCTGACCGTCAATAAAATTAAACAACTGATAGACGATACCATTGATTTGGTTGAGCAGCACAATCAGAGCACTGTTACATTACTTGATATGGTTAATGAGCAGGATTTGGAATTTGATGACCAAAACACAGAATTTTTTGTTGGAAGAAAAATTCAAATTTCACTGCAAGATATGGATACCATCTCTTGGCTTGCCGATTTAAACGCTGATAAAAACACTTTGGAAGAATTGTTGTTCTTTGTTGACGATATAACGCCGGAACACGATCACAAACTACAAACCTTAATTGAAGCCATAGCATCAAAAATTAAAAATCCTATCAACAAAGAGAATAAAAAGGTATTAATTTTTTCTGCATTTTCAGATACAGCTGAATATCTGTATGACAATATTAGTCAGTATTTTAAAGAGCAATATCAGCTTAATTCTGCTCTTATTACCGGATCTGTAGAAGGCAGAACCAGCATTCCAAAACTGCAAAACGACATGAATACGGTGCTGAGCTGTTTCTCGCCCATCTCCAAAAACCGTGAACTCCTCAACGTAAACACGCATCAGCACAATATTGATATTCTGATTGCTACGGATTGTATTTCAGAAGGACAAAATTTACAAGATTGTGACTA
>CAZOUH010000209.1:0-2499 GCA_964582935.1 uncultured Paludibacter sp. | reverse complement strand
TTGACATTGGATTTAATGTCAACCAAATGCTGTTTAGATGTAATATTATCCACACAATAATCCCAATTTTTTTGCTCTTCATCTTGGGTTTCAATGGGTACCATTTTCAACGCTTTACCGTTTTTGGTGTCGGGACAAACCTCCACGCAGTTGATACAACCTGTACAGTCGAGCACATCAACCTGTATGCGATAAGTCAGTCCGTCGAATTGTTTTCCCCTTGCTTTCAAAGTGTCAAAAGGAGCATTTGCCTGTTCGGCTTCATCCAATACAAATGGACGAATGGCAGCATGTGGACATACATAAGCGCAAAGGTTACACTGGATGCAGTTTTCCATTTCCCATACAGGAACACTGGCAGCAATACCACGTTTTTCAAATTTGGCAGTACCTTGATTCCATGTGCCGTCAGCACGATCGGCAAAAGCAGAAACAGGAATTTCATTGCCTCGCTGTGCATTGATAGGCATCACAACATCTCTGACAAATTCGGGATAATTACCATTGCCATTGGATTCTACTTCACCTGCCAAGTCAGCCCATTCAGGCAACACAGTCACTTCTTCATATTCACCACCGCGATCTACAGCAGCATAGTTCATGTTGACTATCTTTTCACCTTTCCTACCATAAGAATCCACAATGGCTTGTTTCATCTTTTCTACCGCCAATTCATAAGGAATTACATGGGTAATTTTGAAGAAAGCGGATTGAAGAATGGTGTTGGTACGCTGACCTAAACCAATTTCCTGTGCAATCTTAGTTGCATTGATGATATACAGTTTGATGTCGTTTTGTGCAAAATACTTTTTGATGTCTTCCGGCAGGTTTTTCTGTACTTCTTCGGGCGACCAAATCGTATTCAGCAAGAAAGTGCCATTCTTTTTCAAGCCTTTGGTAACATCATACATACGCAAATATGCCTGTACGTGACAAGCCACAAAATCAGGATTGGTTACCAAGTAAGTCGAACGGATGGGTGTATCTCCAAAGCGCAAGTGAGAACAAGTGAATCCACCGGATTTCTTGGAGTCATATTCAAAATAACCCTGGCTGTATTTGTTGGTATTGTCACCGATGATTTTGATGGAATTTTTATTGGCACCTACGGTCCCGTCTGCACCCAAACCATAAAATTTAGCTTCAAAAGTACCGGCTTCACTGAGGGAAATTTCATCCCTTAAGGGTAAAGAGGTGAAAGTAACATCATCTACTATCCCTACGGTGAATTGATTTTTAGGCTCCGGCATGGCTAAGTTGTCAAAAACAGCCAATACTTGCACGGGTGTAAAGTCTTTGGATGATAATCCGTAGCGACCACCCACTACTATGGGTTGGTTTTTAGAGCCGTACAATACATCTTTTACGTCTAAATATAGCGGTTCACCACCGGCACCCGGTTCTTTGGTGCGGTCGAGTACAGCAATGCGTTTCACTGTTTCCGGTAATACAGACAAGAAATGTTTGGCTGAGAAAGGACGATACAAATGTACGGCAATCAGACCCACCTTTTCGCCTTTTGCATTCAGATAATCCACGCCTTCGCGGATGGCTTCCGTAGCTGATCCCATTGCCACAACTACGCGTTCAGCTTCGGGGTCACCATAATAATCGAATAAACCATATTTGCGACCGGTGATTGTTGCCAATTCATCCAAGTAATGTTCCACGATACCGGGAACGGCATCATAATAGGGATTGCTGGCTTCACGAGCTTGGAAGTAGATGTCCGGATTTTGTGCAGTACCACGCACTACAGGGCTTTCAGAGTTTAATGCCCTTTTGCGGAAAGCATCCAATGCATCTTGGTCAACCAAGGCGGTTACTTTATCCTGATCAATTTCTTCAATTTTTTGTATCTCATGGGAGGTACGGAAACCATCGAAGAAATGAACGAAAGGCACGCGCGATTTAATGGCAGCTAAGTGTGCTACTGCTGAAATATCCATGATTTCCTGCACAGAGCCGGTAGCAAACATGGCGCAGCCGGTCTGACGCACAGCCATCACGTCTTGGTGGTCGCCAAAGATGGATAAAGCATGAGAAGCCAATGCCCTTGCCGACACATGATAAACACCCGGCAACAGTTCGCCGGCTACCTTATACATATTAGGAATCATGAGCAATAAACCTTGAGAGGCGGTGAAAGTAGTCGATAAGGCGCCTGCCTGCAAAGAGCCGTGCATGGCAGCGGCAGCTCCACCTTCAGATTGCATTTCCTGTACTTGTACAGGTTCACCGAACATGTTTTTGCGACCGGTAGCTGCCCATTCATCCACATTTTCCGCCATATTGGAAGATGGCGTAATGGGGTAGATAGCAGCTATTTCGCTGAACATATACGCTATATGTGCAGCTGCTTCGTTACCATCGCATGTTAAAAATTTCTTTTGTTGAGTCATTGTTTTGTGTATATTAAGTTTATATAAGTTTGTAAAGTTTGTAAAGTTTGAAAGTTCATAAAGTTTATAAAGTTCATAAAGTTTATAAAGTTGTGAG
>CAZOUH010000208.1:0-2500 GCA_964582935.1 uncultured Paludibacter sp. | reverse complement strand
ACTCCTCCCGTATCGCCTCAATCGCCCTAATCCTCACTGCTCTGTTGGCGGGAATTAAGCCAGCCAACGCACCAATAATCATCAATACCACCAAGGCACCAATCGCAATTCCAAAATCTATTTGCGGATTTTGAATCAGTTCATTGGAACCTTCCAAGAATTTTCCTGCTAAGGATAAAACTCCGACACCTGCCATCAATCCGGCAATGCCCGCAATCAATGTCAACACCACACTTTCTATCAGTACTTGACCGACTATTGCCTTGGGCGTTGCGCCAATAGCCCTTCTGATGCCAATTTCCTTGGTACGTTCGCGCACGGTTACCAACATGATATTGCTGACTCCAACTGCTCCGGCAAACAAAGTTCCCATGCCGACCACCCACATCAGCGAGACAATACCAATTCCCAAATAAAGAAACATGGTAAACATATCCTCTACATTCATCCCACCAATCGCCAACTCATCTTCAGGAGCAATATTATTGGCTGCTTTCAAAACAGTTTTCACCTTATCTTCCAAGACTTTCACTTTGATGCCGGGTTGTGTCGTCAATGCCAGAAAATGCACTGTATTTCCCATATTGAAAACTTGCTGCATGGTTGAGAAAGGCAGTACCACAGACTCTTCAGCTTGCCCACCAATATTGACATTTCCATAACTGCCGGATACGCCCACCACTTGAAAATAGATGCCGCTTACTTGAATATTCTTACCAATCGGATCTTCCCCGTAGGGAAATAAAACCTCATAAACTCGTTCGCCAAGCACACAAACTTTTCTTTTTTCTGCGATATCCACCTCATTGATATACCTTCCTAATATCTGTCTGGGACGATCTATCAATGCATAATCTGTAGTCATGCCCTTGATTTGGTAAGAACCCGATTTGTCGTTGCGACTGACATTATTGGAACCACCCCCTTTAAAAATCATAGGAGCAATGTACTGTAATTCTGGGACTGTCGATTGTATCAGTTGGACGTCTTCATTCTTCATATCCCAATGGCGTCCTTTTCTGAAACCTTTATAGGGTAAAGAAGTGCGCTGTGACCACATAAAACAGGAATTGGACGAGAAACTTTCAATTTGCGAGGAAATACCGCGTTCCAATGCCGTGCCTGCGCCAACCAAAACGACCAACATAAACATACCCCAGAATACGCCAAAAGCTGTAAATACACTGCGTGATTTATTGCTGCTGATGGTATTCCATACTTCGTGAAATTTATCTAAATCAATTCTCATTACGCATGGCTTCTATGGGTTTTATTTTGACGGCTTTGCGGGCAGGAATATAACCTGCGATAATGCCTGCAACTATCATAATTAAAGTAGAAAAGAACACATAAAACAAATTGACGGTTGGATCTTTAAAAATCGTCATGCCTTCCGGATTGCCTGCGGCTGATTGCTCCATGACTAAATTCACCACTTCAGTGATGCCAATTCCTGCCATCATGCCTATGTATCCAAATACCGCCATTATCAAAATTGATTCAATGATGATGGTCAGCAAAATTTGAGCAGGAGGTGCGCCTATGGCTTTGCGGATACCTATTTCGCGCGTTCTTTCTTTGACGGTAACCAACATAATATTGCTCACGCCCACCACCCCGGCAATCAAAGTTAAGATACCCACTATCATCACAAACAAGCTGATGGCACTGAAAATACTCATGGCTTGCAAATAATCACGTTGCGAATTACTAACCCACAAACTTTGCGTATCCTCAGGATCAAAAATCATGGTCTGCGACAGATTGGTTCTCAAGCGTGTATTAAACTCCTCATTGGCTTCCTCTGTATTTAAGTCTTGCACCACCATCGCCATGCTGTGGTATTTTTTATTCGGATTATAAATCAACTGTGCCGTCGAATAAGGGATATAAGCAGAGCCATCGCCCCACTCTTCCTTTTTGGAATTGATGCCGACAATCTGATACATGATTTGATTGACATTGACGTACTTACCCAAGGCTGACTCCCCTTTAAACAAGACATCAGCAATCTTTTTATCTATCACCATCACCTTTCTGTTTTCCCGGACATCCACCTCATTGATAAAACGACCCGCTCCCGGTTCAAATTTCAGTTGATATATTTGTTCATAGGAAGGCAATATCCCTCTGATGTTATAGCTTCCGTATTCCTGTTGATAAGTGATATTTGATGTGCGGTTGATAATGGGTGTAGGAACTGTTGCCTCCGGCAGATGTTCATCTACCTGCTTCAATTCTTTATCGGTAAAACTCAAGGATCTTCCCGATTGATATCCTTTAAATGGTTTAGAAGTAGTGCCTGTCCACAACTGCACCGTATTCGTTGCCCTGCCCTTGAAGTTAGAAGTAACGCCATTCTTCAGCCCATTGCTTGCTCCCAATAGGATGATCAATATAAATATTCCCCAGGACACAGACAAGCCCGTGAGCACCGTCCGCAATTTATTGCGTTTTAAACCTGACCATATTTCTTGAAGAATATCCATTTATTTAGTTT
>CAZOUH010000207.1:0-2510 GCA_964582935.1 uncultured Paludibacter sp. | reverse complement strand
TGCCCGCCAAGGCTTTTTCATACAAACCCAATTGAGTATGATATTTTTTCAATTGAGAGCTGTAATACAAATAAGCCTCCTTGCAATCATCCTGCATGTCTATCTGTTTCAATTGGGATCGTATGGCTAAGTAGAGAATCTGCATAGCATTGACAGTCATTTTTTGCTCATAATTTTTATCTGATTTTTTCAAGATTAGATAATCTTTGCTTAGTTGAGCATCCAAGTATTGAATAACTTGCCTTAACATGCCATCAATACTTAGATCATTTGAAATTGCTTTGGTTCTTAACAAACCATCTGCAACCCATTGCGTAATGATGCGACTTTCGCTCATACCTTTAAACCACGTAAACGCACCATTTGATAATTGTAAAGAACTTAATTTTTCCCAATACTGTGTACTATTATATTGCTGTTTGACCCTGTCAAACAACAATACCATGCGTTGCATACGTTCGGTTTCGTTTTGTGCAGCGGATAGCCAGGGTGTTTCTTCAATCAAAATATTTTTTAATTCCTGATTTTTCAACAAAGGAGACTCCCAAGTATCGGTATCAGACATTTGTATTTGTTCGAATACTGTTTGAATTTTTGGATTGTCAGCAATAATTTTACGGGCTAAAGTGCTCATGTACCATGCTGCAAAATAATCGACAGCATTGTCATTAGATGGATTGGATAAAGAAGGCATGGCTTGAATGGCATACCAAACCGGATTTGCTGTAAACTCTAAACAGAGTTGATGAGTCTGAACATTATCAGCCAATTGATTGATTTTATCCAAATCTATATGCGTAGGTTTATCATTTCTAATGTTGATAGGAAAACTTTCTGTAACCAATATTTTATCCGGCAATACTACCAAATAATGCTGTTCTCCATCAGAGAAACTTCCGGACTGAGCAACTACTTTGCATATTAGCAAATCATAATCGGAAAAGCCTGCCACATCCCATGTTATGGATTGAGGCTGACCATCTTTAGGTAATTTAACTTGAACGGCATTGGTATCATTTAATACAATGACCTGATTGTTCTTTGGATTGATGAATTGCAAAGAAACAGAGGCTTGCAAATCACTTTCCGATAAATTGACCAAACTTGCTTTAAGCTTGATTTTATCGGATTCACGGACAAACCGCGGCATGTTCAACTGTACCATAAAGTCCTGTTGCGTCTGGACTTGTGCTTCATTTAGACCAAAATATAAATCTTGGGTATGTGCCAACATCTTTAAATTCCAGCGCGTCAGACTCTCCGGCACGGTAAAGCTGAATTGATAATTACCTAAACTATCATTTAAAAGTTGCGGAAAGAAAAAGGCGGTTTCGTTGAAATCCGTTCTGATAGTTGGGATCTGTGTATTTTTATCAGATAAATATTCGTCGGTAAATGATTCTGATTCAGTAAATTCTTCTGTTGCAGCAGATGTGTTTTTGGGGCGAGCATAACCAATAACCATTGACTGATCAAAATTTGCTTCTGACAATGCATTGCCTGCTAATCCCAAACTCACACTGGCTCTCGGCAAACGCAATCTGCCCATCAAATTTAAGCCATGCCAATTGAATGCTGGATGCAACCATTGCGGGACTTGAATTTTGTCTTGCGAAAAATTAATATTGTTATATTGCCCTTGTTTATTTTCAGAAAACCATCTTGAACCGGATGGAATGGTCCTTCGATAAATCGGATTGAAATACCAGCGATGCGGTTTGATAAGATCCAAAGATGCATCATACATCCCTATCAATAACTCAGCGGATTGATTCAAACTTGTCAGCTCAGGTATGTTGATTGTCCATTGTGCCTCTTCTCCCGGCAACAACTTATCACGGAAAACACTTAAAGCCGGAGTCAGCTTTTTCTCCTCCACTTTTTCGCGGATACGTACCGTCCTTTGAATCAACTTCTCATCTTTTACGTACGTAAAATTGATGTCCATACCTGCCCGGTATATGTCCTTAAACAGCACTTTGAAATGCTTGGTTTTATTATTCATCTTCACCCATTTAGAGGAGATAAGTTGATTTCCGTACATCACATCTACCAACACATAAGCGGATTTTGCAGAAGTACCGAATTGGATATCAACTTTTTGGCCTAACTCTGCTTCAACATCAGATTGCAGCAGCCAAGCATAGGTTTTGAATGGCGGTCGCTTGTCTTTCAGACTGTAAAGCGTAAAAAACTGCTCTTGCTTGACTTCCTTACCTTGTTGATCTTCAGCAAGAATAACAAATTTATACCTACCGGAAGGAAATTTTCTAAAATCAATTTTTAAATCTCCCAGCTCAGTTTGATGAAAGCCTTCCATCAACTTTTGACGGATTTGATATATCGAATCATGCTGTATATTTTCCACATATTCATTGATGTCTTTTAGGCTGAAAACCTGATACAACACGCGCTTGTCCACCTTTTTGCCGACAATAGTTTCCAATTCAATATTGATATGCTGCACCTTGGTTATATCCACTAACTCAGACAGATTGGTACGGATAAAC
>CAZOUH010000206.1:0-2547 GCA_964582935.1 uncultured Paludibacter sp. | reverse complement strand
CCCCAACAAATATTAACAAAAAATCCTCATTTACTTTTTATTATTAATACTACTTAAAGTATCTTTGTGGACAAATATTTTAAGACAAAAACAATGAAAAAGACCTATGCATTTGCTTTCTTTTTAACCATTGCTCTCCTTGTTTGTTTTGCTCCCACCTTACATGCTAAATTGACGGAAGATGATTTTGAAAATGTCAAAGTTATACCCGAAAAAGAGGCTTTATTGCTGCACTGGAACATTAATTATGATGCTTTCAATCGTGTGCAAGAAGGTGAAAGTTCCATCACTATCGCTTATGCTACGCAGACTGATGTGAAGAAAACGGGTTATTCTGAAGATGAAGCCTGGACTTTTATCACTGATATTCCGTTGGATGAAACGGCTTATCTTATTGGAAATCTGAAAGGTGGTGAAAATTATTTTGTGAAATTGGGGGTGCTGACGGAGAAAGGAACTTCGTGGTCTTATGTGCAAGAAGCACAAACAACTAAACCTTGGGGCATCTTCAATCTTTTGCTGCTGATAGGTGCTTTGGCAATGTTCCTTTATGGCATGAAAACCATGAGTGACGGACTGCAGCGCATGGCGGGGAAAAACCTCAGAAATATACTTGCATCTTTTACTTCCAATCCTTTTAAGGGCTTGTTGACCGGGATGGGCATCACCGCGCTGATTCAGTCCTCTTCGGTTACGACAGTCATGACGGTCTCTTTTGTGAATGCCGGTATTCTCACACTGACACAGTCTGCAGGTATCATCATTGGTGCTAATATTGGCACGACGCTAACGGCCTGGATAGTCGATCTCTTCGGTTTCAAAATGGATATCAGTCCATATACATTGATTATGCTGGCAGTTGGGCTACCCATACTTTTCTTCAAAAACCCAAAATTGAAAGGTTTGGGAAATGGCATCATCGGTTTTGCCTTGCTTTTTATGGGCTTAGGTTTTCTGAAAGATTCTGTTCCGGATATTACCCATGACGCTCCCATCGTGCGATTTTTCGTTTCACTGAATGATATTCCTTATTTCAGCACCATTATTTTCGTTGCTTTTGGGGCATTGCTTACCGTTATCATTCAATCTTCATCTGCAACCATTGCGCTGACAATGACCCTGATGATTACCGGCACCATTCCTTTTGAGATAGGTGCAGCCATGGTCTTGGGTGAAAACATAGGTACGACTATAACTGCTGAAATAGCTGCTATGGTTGGAAATGTATATGCGAAACGAACAGCAAGAATACATTCAACCTTTAATTTGATAGGGGTGGTCTGGGTAATCTTGATTTTTCCGTTCTTTTTACAATTTGTTTCCTTCCTGACTGAAGCTATTTTTGGCGGAAGTCCCATCTTGAACACCGCAGCATTTGGTAGTACAGGATTGGCTGTATTTCATACCACTTTCAACCTTTCCAATGCTTTGATTCAGATATGGTTTATCCCGTATTTGGTTCGATTTGCTGAGTTCACCGTTAGATCTCGCGGAAAAGAAGACGAGCAATTTCGCTTGGATTATATCAACAACCCCAAAGCTACACCGGAGCTTTCTATCTTGCAAGCTAAAAAAGAAATCGCTAAATTTGGTGAACTGACTTCCAAGATGTCTTCTTTTACAAGAGAACTTTTGTTGGAGTCAAATTCCGGTAAACAATATGAAATCATAGAAAGGATATCCAAATATGAGGAAATTACCGATAGGGTAGAAATTGAAATCGGGCGTTACCTCAACCATATTGCAAGCGGTAATCTTGATGTGCAATTGGCAACACGCATCCACGGGATGAATAGCGCCGTGAATAGTTTGGAGAGAATTGGAGATATATTTTATCAGATATCCAAGAATATTGAAAAGAAAAATGCAGAAGGATTTGAGTTTTCTGAATCTCAAAATAGTCAATTGATAGAAATGCTCGATTTAATCGATGAAGCTTTCCGAGTTATGTACACAAATCTTCAGAAACATTCCCATGAAGTGACTGTTTTTGAAGCAAAAGAAGTTGAGCGGAAAATCAATCGTAAGCGTGATGAAATCAGGCAAGAGCACTTTGATACAATGACTCATGATGTTGAGTTCCAAATCGGAAGGAGTATCATCTATAACAATGTATTTTCCTTATTAGAACGCATAGGAGATCATATCTTGAACGTGACGGAAGGCATTAGCGGAAAGTATAATGGCTTTTAAGTCTTAGAAATGATACTATTATCATCCTGAAACTACTTTCAATCCTACAATAGAAGCGATTAAAGTAATGATAAAAAATAATCGGAGGAAAGTTGCCGGCTCCTTGAATACGAATATTCCTATCAATACCGTACCTGCTGCACCTATGCCTGTCCATACGGCATAGGCAGTACCAACAGGTAGGCTTTGCACAGCCTTCACCAAAAGCACCATGCTGATAGTCAAGGTAACAACGAAACCTGTATACCACCAGTACATCTCCATGCCGGCGGTCTCTTTTGCCTTACCCAAACAAAAAGCAAAAGCAGTTTCAAACAGTCCGGCAATGACTAAAATAATCCAATTCATATCAAT
>CAZOUH010000205.1:0-2564 GCA_964582935.1 uncultured Paludibacter sp. | reverse complement strand
GTTTCAATTCCAGCATGGTGCGATTATAAGCCGTAAAGATAATGAAAAAAAATAGTTCTGTCTCAATACTTTACAAAATGATTTTATGTGATTAATGAGCCTAAATGTCGTCGATGGCGAGTAATGTGAAAAACGCCTGATATCGACGACATATTAAGGTGTTGATTTATTGAGAATTGTAAATGTCAAAATGTCAAAGAACGTAATTTACGTGATTTTGTCCATCAACGGACGATTTATAAGAAACTGTCTAATGGGTTCTTCTCCTTGCCAATCACTTCTTTTTCTAACCATTCTTCGTTCCTGCTTTGGAAAATAATCAGACTGTCTTCATCTTCCTGCATGATGTTGGATGCTTTCATCTTTAATTCCCGAAGCTTAGCGGGTGTCAACTCTCCTTCAAAAACAGAATTCTGAATCCAATTGAGGTATTGCCGACAAAGTTTCAACATTTTACCTACGCGCTTTTCTCCTATGTCATAAACTAAAATAATATACATATAAATCAGGGTTGAGGGTTGAGGGGTGAGGATTGAGGGGTTATTTCGACTTTCGATTATGTCTTACAGTGTTGATTATTTTTACAATTTCTTCTGCTTCCATATACAACGGCTTTAACTTTTCTCCATTTATTATTTCAGTTTCTATCAGTATCTCAATCCAGAAAAGCGTTTCATCTGCTTCTTCTAAAACTATAGAAATTTTACTGAAAAAATCTGCATCTGATCTCGCTCTACAAGCAGCTCTATAATTTGCAGCAGTAGAAGTAGCAGAACGAAGTAATTGCTTACCAATAATTCTTGCTTCATCCGTTTTAGATAAATTCTGATATAGTTTAATTACCCTAATTGCAAACTGCTTTGTTCTTAACTTCAAAGCTTCAATTCTTTCAATTTTATTCATGATTTAAACTTTAAAATGTTCTATTTCACCCCTCACCCCCTCAATCCTCAATCCTCAATCCTCAATCCTGAGAATCACCCCTCAATCCTCAATCCTCAATCCTGAAATCACCACCACGCCTTAAAAGGTTCATATTCTTCTATCTTCATGATATGCTTAATAAGTTTATAAACTTCTAATTTTACAAGATGTTTATAACTGACATTTTTCTTCAATTTCCTATGCATAATGGTTTGTGATAAGCGTTCCTCCCAAGCTTTTAGCACTTTTTTTCTGCCCGAATCGTTTAACAAGCAACTATTCATCTTCTTGTCAAAATCTCTTTCATTGAGTATTTTCTTGTTCAACAAGCTGAATATTAGTCTATCAACCAATATGGGCTTGAAAATCTCTGAAATATCTAATGCCAAAGAATAACGCCTGTAACCGGGTTCGTGCAAATAACTGATGGTGGGATTTAACTGGGTGTGATAAATCTGATCCAAGCAAAGCGTGTAACACATCATATTGGTAAAGGATATCAAAGCGTTAACTTCGTTGGAAGGTGGTTGTTTGGTCCGGTTACCCATCTTGAAGTCGGTGATGATTTCATCAAACGCACCGTAATAACTTTGTCTGATATTGCCTTCCCAACCCATCAGTTCATCAATATTACTTGCATGTTTTCTATCTTGATCAAACTGCTCAATTTGGGCAATACAGCCGGAAAGCTCTCTGCCACGCGTGTTGTAGTATTTCAGATTACGTAAGATATTGGCAGCAGCACCTTCTACAAATTTATGGGCAATCTCCATCCTGCGCTTATTGTTTGTATAAGCTTTTGATTGCTCTATCAAGACTTTTCCACTGAGCAAATAATCTTTAGGCATAAAACTGCCGGTATAGTGTTCATAATAATCAAAAAAATGAACCGATATGTTGTTCTTTCCAAGAAAGTTATACATCGCGCTATTGGCATCCAACGATCCGAAACAGTACAAGTTTTTAATACCGACAATCGGTAAGTATTTCGTATTTCCGTCTGAACCGTCTTCATTAACAGGGACGAATTTTAATGTATTGTCTTTTCTCGACAACCTTCCGGGATTAAAAAGATAGTAGGATTTCTTCATCTTAAAAATATGCTATATAAAAAATATAATATGCTTGTTGATTCAGACTTCATCGTTCATTTCTCCTGCATAACAAAAATCATAATAACTGCAACTTTTGCAGATTTTGGCATGAATAACCGGCGGACAAAGCTCGCTGTTTATCAAGGTTTTTATTTCCATGATGGTCTTCTTCAGATATGCTTTATCAGCATCCGTCAAAATCACCGATTCTCTTTCCCGCATTTTAGGATATTCAATAATGCCTTTATTCACCTCAATTTCATTCAGTTCCAACAGCCATAGATAAAATTTCACCTGCCAGATGTGTGCTTCTTCGACTTTGTTGCTCCTTTTCGTTTCGTGCAATACCTTGTTTCGAATATCAATAAAATCTATCTTGCCACTAAGCCCAATTCCTGCATAATCATATGAAATTTCTATCTGAGAATATTTTTCGCTTCTTTGTGCATAAGACTCTTCTTCTATGACTTTGCCGTCGGCGACGGTATCTGATGTTTGCTCCATCTGAATTTCATTAGCAAAGAGCCACAGTTTGCGTTTGCAAAG
>CAZOUH010000204.1:0-2573 GCA_964582935.1 uncultured Paludibacter sp. | reverse complement strand
TAAGAATAATCAAGTTGCACGTCTTTTATAAGATGTGATTTCAAAAAATGTTGCATCAACACATCAGCCGTAGCACCCTGTCCGAATACATAAATTTTCTGATCTGAAACCTGCTCTAATTTTTGAATTTCCGGATCATTGCTCACTAAATATAAGGTGCCCCAAATCGGAATTGCCAACAGTCTGAAATCGATTCCTTTATTATATAAATTTACAGCCATTACTGTAGGCAAAACGGCAAAGTCAAGTTTGTTCTGCATCATCAAAGCCTGAATTTGTAAAGGCTCATTTTTGATGACGAATTCAACTTGCTTTCCTTGGATAACAGGTGGTTTCTCCATCATTTGGATAAAACTTACAGCAGTAGGTCCGTCCAATATCCCTATGGTGATGGTGTTTTTTTGCTCAGGTTGACAAGAAACAAAAAGGAAGATTATGGGCAAGAGATTCAGGATGCGTGTATAAAAATTCATATATTATTTTGAATTGATAGCACAAAGATACTTTTTAATGATAAATCATCAAATAATTTCATCAATCTATACATTTTATATACTTTTGTGCCTGATAATTTAAAACCGAAATTGCGTTATATTTTTTGAATGGAACACATTCTACTCTTTATTATCATAGTGATTTTACTGATTGACTTCGGTCTGAATCGTTGGCTTAGTTTCCTCAATATCAGGCATTCCAAGTTGAAATTGCCGGCTGTGTTGGCTGATATTTATGATGTTGAAAAATACGCCAAGCAGCAGGATTATTTCAGGACGAATGCCCGTTTCAGCATGCTGACAGCCTCTTTTAGTATCGTTGTGGTTGTTGCCATGTATGCCTGTGGAGGATTTGGCTGGTTGGATGGTGTTGTGCAAAATTGGACTAATCATTCTATTCTACAATCCCTGCTTTTTTTCGGTATATTATTCATCATCAGTGATATCATCATCATTCCTTTTGAATGGCATGATGTCTTTGTCATTGAAGAGAAATTCGGATTCAACAAACTGACTCCCTCCTTATTCATTACGGACAAACTCAAATCGTGGGGGTTGAGCATTGTGTTCGGTGGATTAATCTTATCAGCAATCATATGGATATATCATTTAACACCTGATTATTTTTGGTTGTTGGCTTTTGGCGTAGTAACAACTTTCAGCCTGTTTATGAGCATGTTCTACTCAGAATTGATAGTACCTCTTTTTAATAAACAAACACCACTTGCAGAAGGAGAGTTGCGTACAGCCATTGAAGCTTTTGCGGATAAAGCGGGATTCAAGTTGAAAAACATCTACATGATAGATGGCTCGAAGCGATCAACCAAAGCCAATGCTTATTTTACGGGTTTTGGTCCCAAGAAGAGGATAGTGCTTTATGATACCCTGACCGAACAAATGACCAATGAGGAAATAGTAGCTGTATTGGCACACGAAATTGGTCATTATAAACACAAACATGTGCTCAAGGGCATGTTGTATTCCATTCCTTCTTCTTTGTTGCTGTTTTTTCTGTTGGGATGGATCTTAGACAGTGATGTGTTGGCGCAGGCTTTGGGGGGTAAACAAGCTGTGTTTCACCTGAATGCCATTGCATTTTTTACCCTGTACACCCCCATTTCTATTTTATTGGGTATTGTAGGAAATATCATGTCTCGAAAACACGAATATGAAGCTGATGCTTTTGCAAAGCAATATGGATATGGTGAACAATTAATCAGCAGCTTAAAAAAACTCTCTTCGCAATCTCTCAGTAATTTAATGCCACATCCTTTCTATGTGTTCTTTAATTATTCTCATCCTACATTATATCAGCGTATTACTAAAATAAATACAAGATGAAGTTGGGGATTATGGGTGCCATGCCCGAAGAAATGGATATGATTATTGCCGCTATTCGGCAAAAAGAGATTGTTGAACATGGCAGCAGAATATTTTACAAAGGTCTGCTGTACGACCAAGAGGTGGTAGCCGTTTTTTCCCGATGGGGTAAGGTGGCTGCGGCTACAACTGCTGCAAGTTTAATAACTGAATTTCAAGTTGAAAGAATGGTGTTTACCGGTGTAGCGGGTGGTATCGCTCCTGATGTAAAAGTGGGAGATGTCGTTATTGCGCAACGCTTGTTTCAGCATGATATGGATGCACGTCCACTGATGCGTAGATTCGAAATTCCACTGACCGGCAAGACCTCCTTTGAAATTCATCCGCAAGATCAAAAAATGATGACGGAGGCTGTACATCAATTTCTGAAAGAAGACAAAACTTTTAGGGCAAAATTATTAGAGAATAATATTGCTAACCCTAAATTGATAGTAGGCGATATCGCCAGTGGCGATTTGTTTATATCAACTTCGGAAATGAAAAATGCTTTGCTGCGAAACCTGCCTTCTGTGGTTTGTGCCGAAATGGAGGGTGCAGCCGTAGCACAAGTTTGTGATGATTTCGGTATTCCTCTGACTGTCGTGCGTGTCATTTCAGATACGGCTGATGAGGAAGACAAAGAATCCATCATGGGATTTGTCAATAAACACGCAGGAGCCTATAGCTTGGCGATATTGAAGGAGTATATTGGGTTGTTGA
>CAZOUH010000203.1:0-2605 GCA_964582935.1 uncultured Paludibacter sp. | reverse complement strand
GTGGATAGTTGAATCTACCGTGATTATTTATCGTGTTGGTTGAGGGTGAAGTAAGTATCCAATATTGCAGTTTAGTGATTATATAGGTGTCAAATGAGAAAATATGGATATCCCTTTAGGGATTTAGACTTGTAAATTGTTTTATCAACTTTTTTTATTTTCCTTTGTGTGTTATCTATCAGCAAAAAACAAACAT
Source organism: uncultured Paludibacter sp. (assembly GCA_964582935.1). Taxonomy (GTDB): domain Bacteria; phylum Bacteroidota; class Bacteroidia; order Bacteroidales; family Paludibacteraceae; genus Paludibacter. The sequence goes on along the minus strand of CAZOUH010000203.1, from coordinate 2,409 downwards.
GAAACGAATATACATCAGCTTAATTTGGCTCTTTATTTTCTTGGGTATGCATGCACAGCAAACCTCTGATTCCCTTACCATCATGACCTACAATCTATATCGTGATTTTTTGCTCAACACTCAAAACAGTCGTATTCCTGAATTTGCAAAAGTCATCTTGGCTTGCGAACCTGATATCGTTGCTTTGCAGGAAGTCAGGGGCATCAACAATTTAAACAAGCTGAAAAAAGCTACCGGCATGGAGGGCAAAAGATACAATACCTTGCCTTTTTACGGCATAGGCATGTTGTGGCATTCTCGATTGGGAACACCGACTATCACAACTCACAGAATGAAGGCTTTGAAAGATTCGAAGGATAAAGAAGCCAGGGCTTTTATGACTGCGGAATTTGAGGATTTTTATTTTATCAATTCGCACTTCAGTTTAGACAAAAACGACAGATTACAAATGGTTGAGGCTATTATCGATTTTGCACAATCTGTATCTAAGCCTGTTTATTTAGCCGGCGATTTGAACGCTACACCGGATGATTTATCTATCTTAAAACTATTAGCCAATCGCTTCATCATACTCAATCATCCTAAACATCACACTTTCAGAAGTGACAACCCACAAAAACTGATTGACTTTATCCTGCTTTATCTCAACAATGCAAAAACACCAACTATCATCGATAGAGGCACAACAGATTTTCCAAAGGAATACTTAGAAGGACTTTCTGATCATTTGCCGTATTGGGTGAAGGTGAAGTAAATGATCAAGGCTTTAGATAGGTTTTCTTTTACATAATCATTAAACAGCAATTAAGCGGTGACCCAATTTATGTAGAGTATTTTTAATCTCTTTTACTCGTTTGGCTGAGGGTGTTTTAGTACCATAAATATACTTTGCTAACAGACTTTTATTAATCCCAATAGTTCGAGCAACTTCAGAAACATTGAGTTGCGGAAATTGACGAAAGATGAGAGCTATTTCGTTGGTTTCAACTGGTTCAGTTGTGTCATAAAAACTACTAATATGTATATCCTCATCTATACTCTCCCACCTGATATCATCACCAAAACGTCCTATTTTAAAATCGTTTCTATCATTTGTTTCGGCATCCTTTAATCTTGGAAATGCTTCTAAAGGACGACTGTATTGTTTCCCTTCAGAGTCCTGCATGTAAATTCGTTCTTTATCGAACCATATTTTGCTAATTGTTGCCATCTTTCAAACTTCAAAATTTTTATTTTATTCTCCGTGAAACTCATGCCACTTAGCAATAATTTCATCTTTATAAATTTCCACTATCTCAATGGATTTTTTAATATCATGAGGTTTAATTCCTTTATTATAAACTAATCTAATCATCGGTTGAACATTAATTTTTGCTCTCCCGTCCCCATTCTCAACATGGATATGAATGGGTTTATGTTCATCGGCATAAAAGAAAAACCGTAAACCAAAAATAACAAACAGAGTAGGCATAAGGATAAATTTAATCGCTACAAATTTAGGGATAAATTTTTATCCCTACAACCCCATACCTCAAAATCCATTTTTTTCAATTAAATTTGCAAGCTTATTCAAATGAAATGAATTTAATCAGCTAAAAATATTAATTTAAAACAATATGAAGAAACAAACTTTATTGATGATCCTCGATGGTTGGGGAATTGGCGATGGTTCAAAAGGTGATGTAATTGCCTCTACTCCCACTCCTAATTGGGATAAATTATTGGAAACTTATCCAAATTCATACTTATTGGCTTCGGGCGAAAATGTGGGTTTGCCCGATGGACAAATGGGTAATTCGGAAGTGGGGCACCTGAATATTGGTGCCGGACGTGTGGTATATCAGGATTTGGTGAAAATCAATATCGCTTGTCGCGACAATAGCATCCTGAAAAATGAGGCAGTCATCAATGCTTATACCTATGCCAAAAAGAATAACAAAAAGATGCATTTCTTAGGCTTGGTGTCTGATGGCGGTGTGCATTCTTCTTTGGATCATCTGTATAAATTGTTGGATATTGCTAAGGTGTATGGCATCGATAAGGCTTATGTACATTGCTTTATGGATGGTCGTGATACTGACCCCAAAGGTGGTGTCGGCTATTTAGAGCAGTTGGAAAAACATATGCAAAATTCCGGTGGTAAAATCGCTTCGGTAATTGGTCGCTATTACTCTATGGACCGCGACAGGAGATGGGAAAGGGTGAAATTAGCTTATGATTTATTGGTGAAAGGTGAAGGCACTCCCTTTACTGATGCTGTTGAAGCCGTAAAAGCTTCTTATGCTGATGGCATTACGGATGAATTTATCAAGCCGGTTGTGATAGTGGATAAGGATGATAAACCGGTTGCTACTGTTGAAGCGGGTGATGTGATTGTGTTCTTTAACTTCCGCAACGACCGCGCAAAGG
>CAZOUH010000202.1:0-2617 GCA_964582935.1 uncultured Paludibacter sp. | reverse complement strand
TTAAAAATTCAACATGGCACCTACGGAAACCGATCTGATGTTTGGTCCCTTTTGTGATTGGAATATACTGAAAGGAGCATATTTGACATAAACATTCCACCGTCCGTAACCGATTTGACCGAGAAAATCGAGTGATACTGGAGCTGCATTAAGCCCTTTTCCCGTTATTTTTTTGACGGTAGTGTTGTTGGCATCTTTGTATTTGATTTTGTGTTTGGCAGAGGTGTTTACACCGCCTACTGCACCGGCAGCGATAAAAAACTGATGATTTTTTCCGAATGTCGGTTGCCATTCGAGTAATAATGGTACAGTTAAATAAAATGTCCGCAAGCGACTGTATTTATAGTCGATGCCGGCTGCTGCATTTTCAACGATTGTAACACCGTCAATCTCAGAAAAATGTTGATTAGCATCAAAAAAATAATTGCGCCAGTTAAACCCGAGACCGGTCGTTAATCCCAAATTGTTTCGGTACACAGGAAGGATTTTTTCTATCAGATTGAAAAAGAATTCGTTTGATGATTCTGATTTCAAGGACACTCCATCGATATTATTGAATTGCAAAGACGAATTGGAGATATTGGCAAAGCCCCATCCTATACCTGCCCAATGTGGTTCCATGGTGTACTTTTTCTTGCTTTTCGACTTGTTCATAAATGGCAATTGAATACCGATTTCTTCTATAACCGTCCATTTTTCGTAACTTTTCCCATCTGTAAAAACGCCCTCATAAACAGGATTATACTGCTCTCCCTGTGGGTCAAAGATTTTTACTTTCATCTGCCCGGTGCTATCTTCAAGCTGAATTATTTTATCATTGAAATAAATTGTCGTGTCGTTTTGCGCTGTTTCTAAGGCTTGAGCAGCAAAGCCAATCCACACCAATGTGATGACTAAAAAGATAAGTTTTTTCATTTTTGTGATAATTATATGTTTGTTATTTGTTTTTCTTCAAAATCAATTTAAGCACATCCTCTGCATCATGCTCAGTTTCAATATAAATCAATGTGACAAGATACTCAGGATTTGACGTTTCATTAAAAAGTATCAGTCTGTGTAATTTCCTTTGAGGAGGCAGTTGTAGATAAATAGAGGTAGGTGTCCCGTTCGAGACAACTTGTTTCACTTTTTTAGCCCCCACTTCATCTATTGCCAATCGTTTCCGAATGTAGTCGGCAGCTTCCGGATGCTCTCTTATCATCAGACTTTTAAAGAAAGAAAAATCATAATCTTCTAACATTTCTCCGGTAAGCTCGACCATGACTACTCCCTTTTTGTTGCCATACCGGTCAAAAGCTTTCTTGATTTCCAAGTTGTTTTGTGCCGGCAAGAGTTGAATTCCTGTGAATCCGGTCAGCAACATGATTAATAAATAGAATTTAATTGATCTCATATCATTTTTATATTATCTCATTGTGGAGTTGAAAGAATATTGCCCTTTTCTTCAAACCTATTTTCCTCCAAGATTAACTGCAAGTTCTCAAGGATAAGGGTTTGCTCTGATGGCAGATTAGCTAACGAAACCATCGCCTGCAATTTAATTTCTTGTATGTCGGTTATTTTCTTTCCGTCAATGTATGCATAGCTTGCAGCTCTGTTGGTGAGAAAGAAATGAGCGAAAAACACACCGATTAATAATGCAGCGGCTATTCCTGTCCGGCGCAGGTAACGCGTGAAATCGAATTTATTTTTGTTTGGTGCAGGAGTGAAATAACTGAAAATAGCTTGTTCTGTTTTATATTTCTCCGGCAAATCTTTTCGGGAGAGAAATATCCTGAGCTTTCGTTCCTCTTCCACGCTTGTCAATCCTTCGTAATACCGTTCAATCAGTCGGTCGGCATGCTCGAAAGTCATTTTATATTTTATATTGATACTCATAATTTCGTCTGTTTGATATATGCTTCACGCACTTTTTTTCTTGCCCTTGAAAGATTCATTCTGATTGCGTCAGGGTTTGTTCCGGTAATTTCGGCAATTTCAGCAACTTCGTATTCTTCCATATCTTTCATCTTGATGATGGTCTGTTGAAGTGGAGGAAGTTGTTCTATGATTTGCCGTAAAATTTCTTCTGTATTTTTTCGCTCCAATTGCAGGTACGGATTGTCAACTTCCTCTTGGAAATGATGTTCATCCCCTAAAGCCTCCGTCCGTTTTTTTACTCTTAACTTGTCCAAGCAAAGATTTTTTGTAACAGTCGTCGCAAAAGCCGTTGTATTATCATATAAATCCAAGGAATCGCGCGTGTACCAAAGTTTGAGAAGCACTTCCTGTACGGCATCTTCTGCATCTCCTTCCTCATGTAGTATTTTCTGCGCAGTATGGAAGAGCTTATCACGTATGGGCAGTATCTCTGCTTTAAATCGTTCCTGACTCATATATTGTTAAGACGAATGAGATGGGAAAACATAACATGGAAAATAAAAACATTGGGGATAGAAATATTGAAAAATAATGGTTTGTTAGCAAGTCAAACCATTGATTTTAAAACATTCACGGTATATGGGTGCAACTGTATATATTTGTATAATTCGGTTGCTTGATGCGATATCAAGATAAAATTAAAAGCCGGTTGATTTCAGCATCAAGCCGGCTTTTTCATTTAAACCAAACATCAGGT
>CAZOUH010000201.1:0-2619 GCA_964582935.1 uncultured Paludibacter sp. | reverse complement strand
TGTTACCTCAAATTACTTATCATCACAACTTATGTTGAAATTTTTTAAAATAAATATCAAGAAGCACGATAACAAAATTAAAAATAATTGGTTTTTGAAAATCTTCTTGGCGTTGCTGTGTGCATTTCCCGTATTCATGGCTGCTTTCTATTACTTGAAAATAGGAACAGCATTGTATATCGTAATGGGAACAGCATTGATTTCATTCGGATTCCTTTTTGTGCCATTCGTGTTTTTCAAACAAAAAACCGCCTTCTTCATCAGTACAATATGGTTATTACTCTCTCCTTTGGAAATTATTCATTTGGTTCTTTATCAAGAATCTGTTGGTCCCGGCTTTTTGTTATTGCTTTTCCAAACAGATTTTCGGGAAATGTGGGAGTTGATTGTTTTTCATAAATTCTTGACCATTGCATATATAGTCACCCTCATCCTTTATCTTTTCCTGACAATCAAATTCATAAAAAATGAATATTTACTGTCTAAACGGTTTAGATTTTCAACACTAATCATATTGCTGTTTTTAATGGCAGGATTATATACATTCAGCTTTAGAAGCATTGACAGTTCCAACAAAACAGCTCGTGACGTTTTTATCGATACCCATGATGCTTTTATTATGAAATTCAGAAAAATATACCCCACAAGTATTTTTGTAGCTGTCAATAAGGCACATCGCTTCTACAAAGAAATTTTCGGTATAAACCCCGCTATTCAAAATTTTTCATTTCAGGCTGCAAAAAAAGACAGCGTTCCTGAAAAAGAAATTTACATCTTTGTTATTGGAGAAACTGCCCGATATGCGAGTTTCTCCATCAATGGTTATCAACGAGAAACCACTCCTTTACTTGCTAAAACAGATGGATTGCTTAGTTACTCGGACGTTTACACCCTCTCAAACTTAACCTCTATCTCTTTACCTCTGCTTATTACACGAGCTATTCCCCAAAATTTTAATATCTCCACAAAAGAAAAAACTGTTGTTGATGCTTTTCATGAAGCAGGGTTTTCTACTTATTGGATCGCTAATCAATCTGTAGGAAATACTTATCTAAGAAGAGTAGCCAACCGAACAAATCAATCCTATTTTTCAATTAAAGACATGGACAGTGTTGAAAATTTTGATGAAGACTTATGGCAGTATTTGGAAGATGTGTTCAACAAAGATGAACAGAAGCAATTCATCGTAATGCACACCTTAGGCAGCCATTTCCGATATAATCTGCGTTATCCGGAAGAGTTCAGGAAATTTAAACCTGACTTGGTGGGCATGACAGACTACACATTATTGGGTAAAAGTATGAAAGAACAACTGATTAACAGCTACGATAACAGCATACTATACACGGATTACTTTTTAGCCAACACCATTAACAAATTGAATGCATTAGATGCGGTTTCATACCTATTCTATATTTCTGATCATGGAGAAAATTTATATGATGATGAAAATGATTATGTATTGCATGCTTCTGATCATCCTTCGGAGATTGAAGCACATGTGCCGATGCTTGTGTGGACATCCGACAAATACAGAAATACATACCCTGCAAAATACAATGCTGCTATACAAAATATAGATAAAAAGCTGTCGGCTGATGTAATTTTTTATTCGCTCTTAGATATGGCCGATATTACCATTCCTGATGAAAACTTTCAAAAAAGCATTGCTAATCCCACCTTAGAAGATGATTCCGTACGGTATGTTTTAAATCCCAAAAAAGAAATAGTTGTGTTTAAATAATTCCACATTTATTTTTATGTTCAATATTCATTACAATGAGCCATACTATCGATAATAATAAAAAAACAGTAATCATCGTCGCCGGAGGCACAGGACAACGCATGCAAGCCGATATTCCCAAGCAGTTTATTGAGTTGAAATCGAAACCAATTTTGATGTACTCCATAGAAGCATTTGTCAATTACAATCCTCCTATCAATATCATTGTTGTACTGCCCGAAAATCAGTTGGAAGTGTGGCGGCAATTGTGCAAGCAGCATGACTTTACCATCGCTCATCAAATGGTTGCCGGAGGTGTAACCCGTTTTGAATCGGTTAAAAACGGGCTTGCACATGCCCCTGAAGAAGGATTGGTGGCTGTGCACGATGGGGTGCGACCTTTGGTAAGCTTGGAAACCATTCACAGGTGTTTTGAGGAGGCGGGACGTACGGGCGCTGCCGTTCCGGTTGTGGATGTGGTTGAAAGCATCAGAAAACTCGAAGGAAGTAATAATGTAGCTGTTGACAGAAATTTATACAAAGCCGTACAAACGCCGCAAGTGTTTCATGCACAGATTTTAAAAGTAGCCTATCAACAGCATTATGTGCCTACATTTACAGACGATGCCTCTGTTGTTGAAGCTTACGGTCATCCCATCAGTTTAGTGGAAGGTAATGTGGAGAATATTAAGATTACGACGACTGTTGATTTAAGGGTTGCGGAGTTATTAAGAATCTGACCACCCCCAACCCCTCCGAAGGAGGGGAGTTAGAGTGTACAGGTGAAGATTAGGGGATAGGTCAGACAGTAAAATAAAAAGTATAAATGTCTCTCGCAAATATCGACATAAAATTCATTCCGGGAGTCGGACCCAAAAGGGCTGACTTGTTGGCTA
>CAZOUH010000200.1:0-2625 GCA_964582935.1 uncultured Paludibacter sp. | reverse complement strand
CTGACAAAATAGCAGTATTTCCGTAAAAAACCTTAAGGGTACTAATTTTGTTATACTGGCGCACGACAATCAAATTAAAACCAAAAATTTTACCTACTTTTGTTAGGTTAAGCAATTAGATTTTTTCATGGCAATGAACTATTCAGAACAATTACATAATGTTTTGCTGTTTAGCAAACAAGAGGCTGAGCGATTAGGAAACAATTACGTCGGACCTGAGCATTTGCTGTTGGGTATCCTGCGTAATGGTCGCGGTAAAGCCATAGAAATTATGCATGATCTACGCATTAATCTCCCCCGTATCAAGCAATTGATTGAAAGTCAAATCAAAACTGATAAAGAACCTATGGGACAGGAAATTCCATTTTTAAAAAGTGCGGAACGCATTAAAAAGATTATGGAGTTAGAAAGTCGGAAGTTTGATTCGGACGTAACAGATACGGAGCATTTACTACTCGCTCTGCTCAAAGAAAAGAATAATTTGGCTGAGGAGATTTTACATGAAGAAAAACTGACTTATAGTCAGGTGAAGTCTTATTTAGAAACGCCAAAGTTGGATAAACCGGTTATGGGTCCTGCTTTTCATGATGATGATGAGGATGATGACCCTCGTCCGCGCCAGAAAGCATCGGCATCAGGAGCATCAAAACATTCTGACACCCCTGCTTTGGATTCCTTCGGATCAGACATCACAAAGGCTGCTCTTGAAGATCGGTTAGACCCTATCGTTGGACGGGATCGTGAGATCGAGCGCTTGGCACAGATTTTAAGTCGTCGCAAAAAGAATAATCCGGTACTCATCGGCGATCCCGGCGTGGGAAAATCTGCCATAGTAGAAGGTTTGGCACTGAGAATAGTACAAAGGAAAGTCTCTCGGATATTATTCGACAAACGGGTAGTGGCTTTGGATATGGCATCTATCGTTGCGGGTACTAAATACAGAGGTCAGTTTGAAGAGCGCATCAAAGCAATTTTGAATGAGCTGCAAAAAAATCCCCATATCATCTTATTTATTGATGAAATACATACCATCGTAGGTGCGGGTGGAGCACCGGGTTCTTTAGATGCAGCCAATATGTTGAAGCCGGCATTGTCACGTGGTGAGTTGCAATGTATCGGTGCCACGACTTTGGATGAATATCGCCAAAGCATTGAAAAAGATGGAGCTTTGGAACGTCGATTCCAAAAAATCATGGTCGATCCGACTACAGCTGAAGAGACCTTGACTATCCTGGAGAATATTCAAGATCGATATGAATATCATCACAATGTGAAATATACGCCTGAAGCCATTAAGGCATGTGTCAAACTGACGGATAGGTATATCACCGACCGTAGTTTCCCGGATAAAGCCATTGATGCCTTGGATGAAGCCGGGTCGCGCGTGCATATTGGATCTGTTTCGGTTCCTGTTGAAATAGAGGACTTGGAAAAGAAAATTGAGGAGCTGAAAAAGGAAAAGATGAAAGTGCTCAGTGAGCAAAAATATGAGTTAGCCGGTCCTATTCGCGATCAGGAAAAGCAACACCAATATCAATTGGAAGATGCCATCCGTCGTTGGGAAAAGGAATCTCAGCTCAACCCTGAAATTGTTGATGAAGAGCAAGTGGCAGAAGTTATTGCCATGATGTCAGGAGTTCCTGTGCAACGCATAGCACAAGCGGAAGGGTTGAAACTCAGACAGATGAAAGATGATTTGACCCGAAAAGTAATTGGACAGGATGATGCGGTGGAGAAAATTGTAAAAGCCATACAGCGCAATCGGGTGGGCTTGAAAGATCCGGGAAAACCCATTGGTTCTTTTATTTTCTTAGGTCCGACCGGTGTTGGGAAAACCCATTTAGCCAAGATACTTTCCGAGTTTATGTTTGATACGCAGGATGCGCTTATCCGGGTGGATATGAGTGAATACATGGAGAAATTCTCTGTGTCACGACTGATTGGAGCACCTCCGGGATATGTGGGTTATGAGGAAGGCGGACAGCTGACAGAGCGCGTGCGCCGTAAACCTTATTCGGTGATTTTGTTGGATGAAATAGAAAAAGCACATCCCGATGTATTTAATATTTTGTTGCAGATTATGGATGAAGGTCGCCTGACAGATAGTTTAGGCAGACGCATTGATTTTAAGAACACCATCATCATCATGACTTCCAATGTGGGAACGCGTCAGTTGAAAGATTTTGGTAGAGGAGTTGGTTTTAAGACAGATACAGATATTGAAATTGATGCCGAACATGCCAAAGGAGTGCTGCAAAAGGCTCTGAATCGTACCTTTGCTCCGGAATTTATCAACCGTGTGGATGACATCATCATTTTTGATCAGCTGAACAAAGAAGCCATCAACAAAATCATAGATTTAGAATTAAGTGGCTTATTCAAACGCGTTACAAATTTAGGATATACCATTGAATTATCTGATGAAGCCAAAGATTTCATTGCTGATAAAGGATATGATATACAATATGGTGCCCGCCCCCTCAAGCGAGCTATCCAACGCTACCTTGAAGATGAATTGGCAGATGTGGTATTATCCGGTAAGGTACAGGAAGGCGATACCATTTTGATGGAAATGAATGAAGCCAAAGATGGAGTGAAAGCCAAAATTGTTCAAGCTGAAAAGGT
>CAZOUH010000199.1:0-2643 GCA_964582935.1 uncultured Paludibacter sp. | reverse complement strand
TCTGTCCGGGAGTCGGAATAAACTCAGCTTTATGCAGACAGCCAATAGCATGCAAATCCATGATGGTGCTATAGCCTGCACGACAAATAATCTTGGATGCTGCTAAAAGATGAGCCTTGAATTCTGCATCATCTAAGTGTGGTACGATATCAATATCAGCTGCAATATTATTTAGCGTTTGAACGCGAACTTTCCCTTTTTCAGCATTTTCCGGCTTGCCTTGAATGATTAAAATGCACGCTCGACCGTCATTATATTGAGCGATAATTTCTTTTTCGAAGATGGAGCGTTGCGGTTCCGGTCCGGAAATAATTGCAACCGTATGATATTCTTTAAGTGGTTTTGCAGCAAAGTCAACATCCGAAAGTTTAAATCGCGATAAAGGACCCATGAAACGGGCATTTTTCGGCAAAGGATACAAATGCGATAAATCACCACTGAGATTATCAACTCCTTCATAATCGGGGATATGGCAAGCATCATATTGATTGATAATCCATTGATGTAATCGCCAAACTGTTTTTTCAAGAAACTTGAATCCCTTGGGCATTTTAATCATCAGTTGATGGGTGATGTAAATACTGTGTACCTCGCGGTGCCACATCCCAAAACGATTGTCGGAAATGATTTTCTCAATCTGATGCTTTTCAACTATTTCCTTCAATACTCGATGTTCTTGTATGCTTGCTTGGATGATAGCAGGCAGACTTTTTAAAATAGCCCATACTTGCGTGTTGCTACGACTATAACTAATGCTATAAGATGGCAAAGTGATAGTAGTCAAGTCCGGAAATACTTGTTTTAATAATATCAAAGCTTGCCCATCTGATGCTAAAATAGGTGTGTTTCCATCTTTTATCAGTTGCCGGATGAGGGGAATGCAGCGCGAAGCATGTCCCAATCCCCAATTGAGTGGTGCGACGAGGATATTCAAAGTGTTTGAATTTAGTTTCATTCTGCAAATCTAAACTTAAGCAAGATGAAAGAAAAACGCATGCTTACGCAGATTTTTTGATTGGTTCAACTTTATCATCTACAAATAAAACACTCACAGCAGCAATCAGTAAAAAGATACCGGCAATGACCAAAGCATAAATTGCTTGTGAATGGAATACCCTTTTGATAAGTGGTCCGCCGAAAACTCCATTGACAATTTGCGGCAAGGTGATGAAGATATTGAAAATACCCATATACACTCCCATTTTATGAGCTGGTAAAGATGGAGCCAATATCGCGTATGGCATTGCCAAGATGCTGCCCCATGCTATGCCCACGCCTACCATCGATAGCAATAATAAATTCGGGTCTTTGATGATATAGATGGATAAAAGTCCTAAAGCACCTGCCAATAAGGAGAAACTATGGGTGCGTTTTCTACCTATCCATTTGGCAATGGTGGGCAATAAAAGTGCGTAAAACATAGCAACACCATTATAAACGCCAAAGATAACACCCACCCAGTTACCTGCATCTTGATACGCCAGGGAATGCGTATCATCAACTGCAACGCCATAAATATGTTGTGCAATAGCCGGAGTCGTAAAAACCCACATGCCAAACAAAGCTATCCAAGTAAAGAACTGTACAACGCTCAATTGTTTCATGGTCTTGGGCATATTAGCAATATCTCTGAAGATATCCGAAAATTTAGAATCTGACTCTTTAATCATATCCGCACGACCATTGAATTTCTCCAATTCTTCAGGGGAGTATTCCTTGGTGGTAACAACCGTCCAAATGATAGTGATCAATAAGATAGCAGCACCTATGTAGAAAGAAAAGATAACATTATCGGGAATGGCACCGGCTGCGGCTGTTTTGGATATACCCAACCATTCGGCTAAGATATAAGGTAGCCAGGAGCCAAATACCGCCCCTACGCCAATGAGGAAGGTTTGTATGGAGAAGCCCATTGTCGTTTGTTCGGCAGGCAGCATATCACCCACCAAAGCTCTGAAAGGTTCCATTGCCACATTGATAGAGGCATCCATAATCATCAAGAAGCCTGCGCCCACAAACATTGCCGGTAGATAATGCGCAAACACACCGGCATTCGGCATCAATATTAAAGCTATGGAGGTAAGAATGGCACCCACCAAAAAGAACGGTCTGCGACGACCCAAGCGTGTCCAAGTTTTATCGGAATAATGACCAATGATAGGCTGAATGATTAAGCCTGTGATGGGGGCAGCCAACCAAAACCAAGAGAGGTGCTCCATATCTGCACCAAAGGTTTGTAAAATACGACTGGCATTGGAGTTTTGCAAGGCAAAGCCGAATTGAATGCCTAAGAATCCCATCGACATGGAAAGGATTTGGAAGAATGATAAGCGTGGTTTCATATATTTAAATTGTTTCGGGTAGCCCCCAAAATTCCCAAGGGGACTTTTGGTGTACTGTCTTAATTGGGTTAATTGGAAAAAGTTTTAATGTCTCATTAGTTTAATTATTTTTTTTTGGTTGTACCTCTGAGCACTAATTTAGTTTCTATGATGATATTGGTGAATTGTCCGTGGGTTTCACCTTTGATTTTTGAGATCAGCAGTTTAGCTGCATTTTGTCCCATTTTGAACCCATGTTGTTCCACTGTGCTTAAAGTTGGGTCGGAAGCCAATGCAAAAGGTCCGTTGGAGAACCCAAAGA
>CAZOUH010000198.1:0-2672 GCA_964582935.1 uncultured Paludibacter sp. | reverse complement strand
TGTATGCCTTTGCTTTCAACGATGCCGCAACGGTGGTCATCCGTTCCGAATCCAACGAGCACACGGTTAAAGTCTTGAAAACAAATCAGATGCAGCTATTGGATGAGAGTGATGTGTATGAGATATAGCATCAAACTCCCATTTCTTCTTTGATTGCCTCTGCTACCAAAGGTATCCCTATGTTAATTTTCTCGACAGATGTGTTGCAAAACGACAAACGCATTTTATTGTTGAGTATGCCGTCAGGATCAAAGGTTTTCCCGGAAACGAATACTACTCCCTTGTCTATGGCGCGCTTTAAAACCTTTGTTGAGTCTATGTGCTCCGGCAAATCCAACCAGATGTAAAATCCGCCTCTTGGTGCTGTAAAAGTTATTTCCTGCGGAAGATGTTGATGCAAGCATGCTATCATGGCTTCGGCACGTATTTTATACTCCTTGCGTACGCTTTCTATATAGTTGTAAACCGCGCCATTAGATACAAACTTATGCGCCAGCATTTGCGTAAAGCTTGGCGAGCAGGCATCTATAGCTTGCTTGATTAATTCAGCTTTTTGGTAGATGGCTTCCGGAACCAACATCCAGCCTAAGCGTAAGCCCGGTCCCAATATTTTGGAAAATGAACCCGTGTAACAGACATCTATACCCTTAGGATTCATGGCTTTGATAGTAGTCAGGTGCGGCTTGTCTTCTTCGTAGAAATATAAATCGCTATAGGCATCGTCTTCAATCAAAGGGATATTCTTATCTTTCAAAATTTCTATCAATGCTAACTTGGTTTCTTTGGTATAAAGTGTACCCGCAGGATTGTGAAAGTTGGGCGTTAGATAAATTAATTTGGGTTTTTGTTTATCATCTCTAAGGGCTTTTTCTAATTTCTCTAAGTCGATACCATGGGCAGTCAAAGGCACAGGAACGATTTCAGCACCATAAGACTTAAAAGCAGAGATTGCGCCGATAAAACAGGGATTCTCAACCACTATGCTGTCGCCCGGATCGATGAAAGCTTTCGCTAAAATATTGATAGCCTGCAGCGAACCGGTGGTAATCATCAGTTTGTTTTCATCCACCGGCAATCCTTTTTTACGAAGAAATGCTTGTAAAGTGTCTAATAATTCGGGAATGCCGCCGGTCGGTCCGTATTGCATGGCGATTTGTTTTTCCCTTTCAGTCAGCTTGTTGTAAATATCATCAATCTCTTGCAAAGGAAATAGATTGTTATCCGGCATGCCCCCCGAAAACAGAATCATATCGGGTTTGTTGGCTAAACTCATTAAGTCGCGTATCTCTGATGAACGAAGTTTGTTGATGGATGATGAAAAACGATGCATGTTGTTATTTTTGATTTACGAATTAGCCCCTAAATCCTCGGGGGTTGGGGTGAACCCCAATTTTCAGTCCGCAAAGGTATCAATAATTTCGCAATCTTTCTTATTTACCAACACCCATTGCCGAAAGGCTAATCAGTAAATAAATTCCAGAACAATACACGCTTACTTCACAAAAAAGTACTATATTTGCGGATTCCAACTCATATTTTTAACAATGTAATTGTTTTACATGCCATTTTTCGGAAAAATCTCATATCGGATTACACTCTGCAGTATATTTGTTTTGTGCTTGCTGACAAATCATGCATGGGCAAAAAAAAGTGATGAACGTAATGCAGCAATCGACAGTTTATTAGAAGTTGGTTATCAACACGTTTTAAACATCCAAATCGACTCTGCTGTTTACTATGCAACTGACGCATTGAGGCTAAGTGAAGCTGCTCGGTATTCTGCCGGCATTACCCGCTCTTGCTATCAATTGGGTGAAATGCTGATGGCAAGTGCCAATTACTCGAAAGCATTAACCTATTTTGCTCGTGCTTCCAAAGAGAAGTATGGAATTCAATCAGCTTTGTATCAAGCTCAAATTCAAAAACAAATCGGACAGATTTACACGTATTTAAAGTTGCACGAATTAGCAATCAAAGAATTTCACAAGAGCCTGAAATCTTCTCAGAAGATAGAACGACCCGATTACAAGGACTACATCTCCTCGCAAGTGTACGAGTCTTTGGCGCATTTGTTTACTGTAACGGAAAATCGCGATTCAACACTCTTTTATCTGAAGAAAAATAAAATACTCATCGATACGATGGATGAATCATTTGCGTATCCGAATTTGATCAATGTTTATACCTCGTTGGGATACTTCTATTTGGGTGAAGAACAAGTTGAAAAAGCAGCGACCTATCTGCAACTTGCCTTACAGGTAGCCGAAAAATATGACTTCCCTTATGTAAGTCGCACCTATATGTATTGGAGTGATGTTGAATCCATGAAAGGGAACTTTGACAGAAGCATCGATTATCTGAAAAAGGCTGTCGTTAATCTCCATCAAACCAATATAAGAGGCGAATTGCCGGATGTATATGAGCGCCTTTCCGATAAATATGCACAAGCGGGACAGGCAGATTCAGCCCAAGTGTATAGAAATAAGGCATTACAGACAGATAACGAAATCACCAAAGAAAAGTTAGATTTATCCAATCAAACATTAACGCTGATAAAAGAAGAAGAAAAAGATGCACTGAAAAGAAAATTAGCTCTTTATACCAGTTTTCTTGTTATACTTAGTGCGGTCATTGTCGGCTTGTATATTTACTTCTTATACAGAAAAAGATGC
>CAZOUH010000197.1:0-2678 GCA_964582935.1 uncultured Paludibacter sp. | reverse complement strand
AAATGGAAAAAGCCGGATTGAAAATACCTTTGCTGATTGGCGGAGCAACTACTTCTAAGATTCATACGGCAGTTAAAATTGCCCCCAATTACAGCGGACCGGTGGTCTATGTAAAAGATGCATCAGTCAATACACACATAGTGGCTCAACTGACTAATCCCAACACTTATGTGTCATTTACTTCGGAGATCGCTGATGAATACGAACGATTACGAGAAAAGCAAGTAGCAAAAACAAACTTGCTCTCTTATGCGGATGCACAAAAACGCAAGCCAAATCTTTTTTGAAAGGGCTTGCAAGAAGATTATTGAAAAATCAAATCAATCCACAAATTTATTGATAACCATATGAGCGATAACGCCTACTACCATCAGAACGGCAGCTGTAATCAATAAGGTGTTTTCGGCGGTAGCTTGGAAATAATACAGTACCAGCAGAGCGGCACCAATCAATAAAATAATGGGACCTAAATATTTGAGGAAGGTTTTCATTGGAATTTGTGTTTAATTTTTTGTTTGCAAATTAAGTGATTTTTTGTCGGTTAATAAAATTTTCAAAGAATTTCTTTTAAATTTGCAGGGGAGAAAAAAGATTGGTATAATATCGCATTCATTATCTTGCTTGCACTCAACCGCAACTATCAACAATATTGAAACATACAATATGTCTAAAGAAATTGCTACAACCCCTTTAATGAAACAATACTTCGATATTAAGTCGAAGCACCCGGATGCGATTTTGTTATTTCGTTGTGGTGATTTTTATGAAACATTTTCCGAAGATGCCATCATTTCTTCCGAAATTTTAGGTATCACTTTAACACGCCGTGCTAATGGTGCAGCTAAATCTGTGGAATTAGCAGGATTTCCGCATCATGCCCTGGATACTTATCTACCTAAATTGGTACGTGCCGGTAAGCGAGTAGCCATTTGCGAACAATTAGAAGACCCAAAACTGACTAAAAAATTGGTTAAGAGGGGTATCACTGAATTAGTTACTCCGGGAGTATCCTATAGCGACACCACTTTAAACCACAAAGAAAACAACTTCTTGGCTTCGGTATATTTCGACAAGAGAATGGTGGGGGTTGCTTTTTTAGACATCTCTACCGGTGAATTCCTGATTGCTGAAGGCACTGCTGAATATGTGGATAAACTGTTGAACAACTTCAGTCCGAAAGAAGTTTTATACGACAGAAACAAAAAGAATTTCTTTACAGAAAATTTCGGTAATAAGTTTTTTACTTACGGTTTAGAAGATTGGGTGTTCACGCCCGTGACTGCACAAGAAAGGCTGCTCAAGCAATTTGAAACCCGTACCCTGAAAGGATTCGGCGTTGAAAATTTACCTTTTGCCATAGTAGCTGCCGGTGCTATTCTGCATTATTTAGATATTACCTTGCACCAGCAAACCGGACATATCACCCATTTGTCGCGCATAGAAGAAGAACGTTATGTTTGGTTGGATCGTTTTACGGTTAATAACTTGGAGCTTTTCAGTTCACCACACGAAGGAGCTAAAACATTGGTGCAGGTGCTTGATAAAACCATTTCACCCATGGGTGCTCGTTTGATGAAACGCTGGATTGCATTTCCACTGAAGGATGTGCAGCCTGTGCAAGAACGATTGGGCGTGGTTGAGTATTTTTTCAGACATCCCGAAATTAAAGAATCATTGGTGCAAAATATCTCTTTGATTGGCGATTTAGAAAGAATCATTTCTAAAGTGGCTGTTGAAAGGATTAATCCAAGAGAAGTGGTGCAACTGAAAACAGCTTTAAAAGCCATAGAACCTATCAAGCAACTGTGTTTGCAAGCTGATAATCCTGCTTTAAACAAGATAGCGGATCAATTGAATCCTTGTCAAGTTATTTCAGAAAAAATCGAACAAGAAATCTATCCCGATCCGCCCACTGTTTTGCTTAAGGGACATGTCATCCGCGAAGGAGTGAATGATGAATTAGACGAATTACGCGACATGGCTCATTCAGGCAAAAAATATTTGCAAAAAATTCAAGACAGAGAAAGCAAACTGACCGGTATTCCCAGTTTGAAAATTGGGTATAATAATGTCTTTGGATATTATATTGAAGTCAGGAACACACACAAAGACAAGGTTCCGGAGGAATGGATACGCAAACAGACCTTGGTGAGTGCAGAGCGATATATCACGCAAGAGTTAAAAGAATACGAGGAGAAAATTTTAGGTGCAGAGGAGAAAATTCTGCAAATCGAAACCAAGCTTTTCAGCGAGTTGGTGTTGAGCTTGGTTGATTATATTGCAGCCATTCAACTCAATGCCAATTTAATTTCTCAAATTGACTGCTTGCTTTCTTTTGCAAAAGTTTCAGCAGAGAATAAATACATCCGTCCGAATATCAATGACAGTGAAGTGATTGACATCAAACAGGGCAGACATCCGGTGATTGAGCAACAATTGCCCATAGGTGAGTCTTATATTGCCAATGATGTTTATCTTGATGGAAGTAGTCAGCAAGTCATCATCGTTACCGGTCCGAATATGTCGGGTAAATCTGCTTTGCTGCGCCAAACCGCCCTAATAACCCTGATGGCTCAAATTGGTTGTTTTGTACCGGCTGAAAGTGCTAACATAGGGGTAGTCGATAAAATTTTCACACGTGTGGGTGCCAGCGATAATATCTCGCAAGGAGAATCAAC
>CAZOUH010000196.1:0-2690 GCA_964582935.1 uncultured Paludibacter sp. | reverse complement strand
ATCTTTTTCGCCAAATAAGTCTTTTGAACTAAATCAAGGAAGATAATAATACCGCCTAAAATCATCAACGTATCCGGAACCAAACGGAACCACATCCAGCCCTTCATGCTTTCTACTGTTTCGCGCAGACGGGCGGTGAAGTATCCGGCTTCCATAGCAATCTCGGTTTGATGCATACCGATGACGTAGGTTGGAAGCGTGAACAACAGTGCTCCGATTGTCAACACCCAAAATCCGATTTTACTCCACTTGTCATCCCATTTGAGGTTGTTAGCCAACGCATTGGAGCGCGATGCCATGTACAAGAAGGCAATGGAGATATAACCAAAGGCACCCAACAGTGCCACATGTCCGTGAGGCATAATCAGATAAGTACCGTGCGAGTAATAATTGATGGTAGGCGTATTGATAACCATACCGAAGAAACCGGCACCTATCCAGTTCATCACGGCAGAACCCGCAATCCACAAGAATGGTATTTTGAAGTCGAAATGCTGTCCGGAGTTTTCAATATCTTTCTGATTTTTCCAGGCATCAATAATCATCAACACCAATGGAAGCGGTTCGAGGGCAGAGAAAATACCACCGATGGCGATCCAGTATTCATCTAAACCTTGCCACCAGTAGTGATGTCCTACTCCTAATGTTCCGCTTAAAGAAATCAGGAAAAGTTCAAAGAACATTACTTTCACAGCTGTTTTATGCGTAATCAAACCAAGAGATACCGTGAAGAAGGCAATTACACCGGCTGCAAAAAGCTCGAAAGTCAACTCTACCCAAAGATGTATCACCCACCAGCGGTAATAATCATCCATGGTGTAATTGGGCATAATCTTGTGAATCGGCATCATGCCGGCGATATAAAGTGTAGCAATAGCGAATGCCGACCAGATGATGGTACTTACGATAGGATTTGCCGTGGAGGCTTTTTTAATTAAAGATACAATCAGGATAAACCAGAATACCAAACCTACGACCAAACCGATATCCCAAACGCGACCTAAGTTGATCAATTCACGACCTTCGTTACCTAACCAAAACCATACTTCGCGCATCTGACCGGTAGCACCCATATATAAGCCAATCATACTACCCACTGCAACTACCACAAGTGAAATCCACAACACATCAATCAGCCATGGGTACTTATGGTCACGGTTAGCCACCCAGGGAGCTATCAGCAAGCCACCCACCAACCAACCGACAGCCACCCATAATATGGCAAGCTGGGTATGCATGGATCGCAACACATTGAATGGCAGTAAGTTTTGAGACAAAACAAAATCTTGAGTAGGCTCTGTATAAAGATGCGCTAAATACCCTCCAATGAACAGTTGCACTACAAACAAACCTGTTACGATAGGAATGTATTTCAGTAATTTCTTTTGCGATTTGAATAAATGGGTGATCTTCAACGGTTCTTCTAAATGATCGTCTTCTTTCTTTTTCAAAAGATATTCATAGGATAAGAAAATTACTATGATGGTAAATGTCCATAAAAGTAAAAACTCCCACAGTGAGACTTTATGCGAAAAGAAAGTTAAATCCTGATCTATCAAGGGTTCGGGTGGCCAGTTATTAGACCAGGTACGTTCGGTACCGCTGCGGTAAGACGAAGCTACCAATTGTGACCAATCCACGAAAGCTGCAATTTTTATTGCTTCTTCAGGTAAAATAACACCGCCTCTAAAAGCTCTGTCCGTATCACCGTTCACCAGTAAATCGACTAAATATTCCACATTTTTGTGAAAAGCTTCAGCAGATGCATCCGTATAAACTGTTGTGGTTTCCAACAGTTCCGTTTGATGCTTGAAATCCTCGATTACGCGAACTTTTACCGCACCTCGTTCTATGTCAGACAATTCGGCATTCAGTTTACCGTATATTTCTTGTCCGTAATAATCGTAAAGATACTCAGCCCGGTAATGCAAAAAATCAGTGGAAAAATCAGGACCCATATAGGCACCCATGCCCAATAAAGTACCCCAGTCCGTTAAATCGAATTCTTGAAAATATTCCTTTCCTTTGATGATGTCATCGTAGGTGTAGAGCACTTCTCCACTTTCAGATTTCACTTCCTGCGGGATGGGAGGGACTTCTTTTTGCAGTGTTGCCGTGTAGCGAATCAGCATGGTAACCATGACTAATGCAATAATCCAAAAGGCAGTATATAAGCCTTTTCTACTCATTAATTTGTCTAATAACGATTGTTTCATAAGGTAACTTTTTTAGATTAATTTAAAATGAAATTACTCACAAATGATTAAAATTTTTTAACTAAATTGATGTCTAAATCTCGTATTGAATGTGTTGAAAAAACATGTTGCAATTCTTTTCGGACCGGATCCCAAACATTGTGCATTACGCAGGGATTTTCGGCGTCGCATTGATGAAAACCCAACACACAATTCAAATAAGTTTGCATACCCTCGAAGCAATTTACAACATCGGCTATAAAAATTTCATCCGGATTTTTATTAAACATATAGCCTCCATCACGCCCCATCACACTAATTATAAAATCAGCTTTCACTAAGCTTGTCATGATGCGACGCAAATACTTATCGGAGATTTTAAGTTCTTCAATCAGGAATTTGGCTGAATATAATTGCTTTTCATCCTTTGCCATATAGCAAAGGATACGCAACGCATATTGAGAGGTATTAGTGAGTTTCATTAAATACTACTTG
>CAZOUH010000195.1:0-2711 GCA_964582935.1 uncultured Paludibacter sp. | reverse complement strand
CCGAATGTCTTTTGCTCAAAATTTCCATATTGATCATTGGCTTTTTGAATATCTAACTTTAATTGCTTATTCACGTTTTTACAAAGTAAAGTAGCTTGTACTCCTTTTTTCTTTTTGCTTAAATGTACAAATGTGGATTCGTCCATATAATTATCAATCAAAACAATGCTTTTTTGAGCAGAACGAATGATTTTAGAAGTAAACTCGTAAGCATCAAAGATTTGCCCATCGAAGAAAATGCCTTGCTTAGGCAACTGATTGGATTGAATGTGCAAGGCAATAGCATCTATTTTTTCATTTAGATTTTCAAAATTATTTTCAATTCTATTCATCCGCTGATTCAATGCGTAGCCCTTTAAAAGATAGTCTTTTAGAACATTTGTAGCCCATATACGAAACTGAGTACCTTGCTTGGATTTTACTCTGTAACCTACAGAAATTACTACATCGAGGTTATAAAACAAAATTTCTCTTTTAATATTTCGCTTACCTTCTTTTTGAACTATAAGGGATTTCCTTATTGTTGAAGTTTCATTCAATTCCCCTTCTTTGTAAACATTATTAATGTGTTCATTGATGGTCATTACATTCTTAGCAAATAATAATGACATTTGTTTTTGTGATAGCTAAACGGTTTCATCTTCCATTCTTACTTCAATGCGTTCAGGTAATTCATCTGATTGGTATAAAATTATTTCATTGTTCATAGGCTTTGTTTTGAAGGTGTCACATTTTGTGATACCATAGAATTGACTGCTTTATCTGTCAATTAAAATATAAAACAGTTAGGAGAATGTTCTTCATTTTTGGCACTTTTTGCCTTAGTTAAGTTTCTATCACTCGCTTTTTTATCTATCATTTTTTCTCAGTTTTGGTCAACAATCGCTAACAGCATAGTAGCTTGATCACTAAATTTTCTTTACAAAAATAATATTTTTTGTACGGAAATCGACAGTTTTTTTACATTGAATTATTCCACAACAACCCTCCTCACCTCCACAGCACCCCCATACCAAATGCCAAAACCGGGTGCAGTAATATTGGAACTTAAGGGTTTTATTTCATTGATGGAAATGTTGCCTGCTATGACAGAAAACATGGTCAGGTCTTTAAAGAACTGAGTGCTGGTGCTGTCAATTGCCATCACCTTTATATCAACAATATCTCCAACCGCAAAATATTTTCCTTCTGCATAGGAAGAGTCGTTTTTATTGGGAAGCGGACTCAGTGCGAATTTTTGCAAACCATCCAAATTAAAATCGCTGTTGAATACGACCGGAGTTTCGATATAACGTTTGTCTTTACTTTTCTTGGTGTAAATGCGATAAGCGTTTTTTCGGTCTTTGTCGATATTGATGGCTACCGAAAGCGTACGCAAACTATCAATTGAGGAAGGCTCAATATAAACTGAGTCTATCTGAAAATCTAAAGGGATGGAAGTTTGTGACTCTATGACATGCTCTCCGTACTCCACTTTTAAATGATAAGTTTTCCCCGCTTCTCCCATTATTTCTGTTCCAAAATAGACATAGGGAGGGAAATGCTCTACATCCCATTTTGAAGTAAGTGTTTCCTCTATATCTCCGTCACTGACAGTCACTTTAGCATGCCGAATGACTTTATCCCTTATGGTTGTGTTGTCAACCGGTTCTGATAAAGGCACATTCAACGACAGGTATATTTCCGGATATTTACCGGATTCAATCTTTCCTTCAACGATTATTTTTTCTGTGTAACCCCTCACCGTATAATCCATATCGGGGTAACATCCAGCAAGAAAAATTGATATTCCGACTAAGAGGATGTATGCGTTTGTTCTGTTTATTTTAAATGAAAAGTCCATGAGACAGCGGGTAATATAGGTGTAAGATAAGACATGGCGATTTTATAATCGTAGTTGTTTTCTCCCGCTTTGGTACTGTAATGTACTTCAAACGGATTAGCCCTGTTGTATAAATTATAGACAGACAGGTTCAGTTCGGAATGAATATTTTGCCATTGAGGCAATTTGTAAGTTAAAGAAACATCCAACCGGTGATAATCAGGCATCTTAAATGCGTTGTGACCGGTGAATTCCAACACTACTTTATCATCGATGATGTACCAACTTCTGGGCAGATTCAACCTGTTTCCGGTAGCATAAACAAAGGTAGCGTTTAAATTCAATCGAGGAGTGATGTTGTACATAGCTATTATAGATAGATCATGCCGCCTGTCATTGCTCGCTAAATACCGATTCCCGGCGTTGATATCGTCAAATTGTCTGTAGTTCCAACCCAAGGTATAATTAATCCAACCGGCTATTTTCCCGAAATTTTTTCGTATCATGAGTTCCGTGCCATAAGCATAACCCCTCCCTGCATACATCAATTGCTCAATGGCTGTCACAGAAAATAAATCATTCAAAGTTCCGCCGAACTCCA
This sequence comes from uncultured Paludibacter sp., assembly GCA_964582935.1. Lineage (GTDB taxonomy): Bacteria > Bacteroidota > Bacteroidia > Bacteroidales > Paludibacteraceae > Paludibacter. The sequence goes on along the minus strand of CAZOUH010000195.1, from coordinate 288 downwards.
ATAAGTTAGAGAAAGATTTATAATATGCCTCCGCACTGATTTCCCAATGGTTGTTTTGCATACTTCGGAAATACCCTCCCGAAAAATGCCAAAGTGAAGAAGGTTGGATAACAGATGAAGACGCTACGAAAATCTCCATAGGTAAACCAAAATTAATCAACTGTACCCTGTTGGTGTACTGATCATGCTTTCCCGCAGAAAGTTTAACGGAAGATTCATCATTTAACATCCAGCGACCGGATAATCGAGGTTCTAATCTGATGAAAGTTTTTGCTGCATCAATTTCAC
>CAZOUH010000194.1:0-2725 GCA_964582935.1 uncultured Paludibacter sp. | reverse complement strand
TCAAGCGTATTCCTGACATAGCGAATAGTTTCCGTCGGACCGAATCTCCCGTAACGCACCACTTCATCATTATAATACTCCGGATCATTAGATTTCGAGAGGTAATATTCCACATGTTCAAACCAGATATGCGGATTTTTACCATATTTCTCAGCCAACGCCATGGCATCTAAAATATGCGCCGGACCGGAATTATAGGACGCCAGGATGAACTTTCTTCTTTCCTCTTGATTTTCAATTTTTCTGAACATCATATTCAGACTCTTAATATACTGAACACCGGCTTCAATATTCTTTTCAGGATTGAAAATATTAGGACCCTCTAAACCGAAAATTGCAGCTGTACTCGGCATGAGCTGCATCAATCCGGACGCTCCTTTGTGGGAGACTTGCGTAGAATCAAAGCTTGACTCATGAAATGCAATGGCAGCTAACAGACGCCAATCCCAATTGATTTCCTTGGCATAAGTCTGAAAATAATGATCGTAAGGAGAAACTGCTCCAGACGGAATTTTAAGTCGTTTAGTCGCAAAGTACGGATTTTTGATTTTGTATTTCTCATACATGCGTGACTTAAATAATTCTGTCTTTGAATCCGCCTCCCAATGTGCAATCATAGTCTTCAAGACTTCATTTTTTCGGTTCACCAACCAGCCATTTTTCTGAGGAAAACTAACCGGAATTCTACAGTCAAGCCTTCGATGAAAATCTTTGTACTGAGTGGCAATTTTAAGGGGTGCAAAAGTAAACTCGATTTTTCTCTGCAACACCATCTCAATTGCTTGGTCAGCCGTCAGACTGTCACTGAGCAGTTGAATATTGATGCCCCCTCCCATTTCCTTATTCAGATTAACTAAGCGCTGATGATAAATGGAGTTTTCTATCACATGAACCGTTCTTCCTTTCAGTTCGTTGACACTACTGACCGCTTTGAGTCCGATTTCCTGCACCAGTACCATATAGGAATCTTCTTGGTATGCTACAAAATCGAATTTATGCTTCAAAGTATTGGTTTCAAACATGTCGTATGCAATCAAATCCACTTGTTTATGCTTGAGCATTTTCAACATTTCCGTTTCAGTCTGAGCCAAATGAACTTTTAAAGGAATCTCGTTGGCTTGAGCAAACGCTTGCACCAACTCATAATCATAGCCCATAATTTCCTGATCCCTATAATTAAAATAGGAAGATGCGCCATAAAGGGTGGCAACATGTAAAGTGTCGGAAATGATGTGGGTTTCAGAGAGCTGATCTCCGGAAGATAAAATATCAGTAAGAAAATAATTCTTACAAGAAATCAGCAATAATAAAAAAGATAAAAATATTCGTACAAACATAATTCTTTAGATTATATGAATAATAAACTAAAAAAATAGAGACAATTTTTAAAGTAGGGTAATGTAAGTTTGGATTTTTATTACATGCGTTCGGGGACTTCGATGCCCAACAACGCCATGCTTTTTTTAATAACATCTGCTACAGCAGCAGATAACGCAAGACGCAAACCTCTTAAATCAGTATTTTCTTCTTTCAAAATAGAATGATCGTGATAAAACTGATTGTATTCTTTGACTAATTCGTAGGTGAAGTTTGCAATAACCGCAGGACTGAATTGAGTGCCTGCTTCGCGTACTACCGCAGGATAAGATGCTAATAATTGAATTAAATTGGTTTCTTTTTCAGAGAGCAATACATTTTCTTTTACGGGAACATTCTGCACAATACCTTGCTCTTCGGCTTTGCGCAACACAGATTTTATACGGGCATGGGTGTATTGAATAAAAGGACCGGTATTTCCGTTGAAATCTATTGATTCCTTGGGATTGAAGGTCATATTCTTTTTGGGATCTACTTTCAACATAAAGTATTTTAAAGCTCCCAAGCCTACCATGCGTGCTATATTTTCAATTTCTTCTTCCGAAGAAAGGTCTAATTTTCCTAATTCACGGGCTATATCGCGGGCAGTATCCATCATTTCGTTCATTAAGTCATCTGCGTCCACCACAGTGCCTTCGCGACTTTTCATCTTTCCTTCCGGCAACTCAACCATGCCATAAGAGAAATGCAATAGATCTTTGCCCCATTTGAATCCAAGTTTATCCAAGAGGACAGCCAATACCTGAAAATGATAGTTTTGCTCATTTCCAACCACATACACCATTCTACTGATGTCGTAATCGGCATAACGCAAAGCCGCAGTACCAATATCCTGTGTCATATATACAGAGGTACCGTCAGCGCGCAAGAGCAACTTTTCATCTAAGCCATCCGCTGTTAGATCTGCCCACACAGAGCCATCTTCCCGTTGATAAAAGACGCCTTTCGAAAGTCCTTCTTCAACCTTGGATTTTCCGTCTAAATAAGTTTGAGACTCGTAATATATTTTATCGAAATCGACTCCCAACTGTTGGTAAGTGACATCAAAACCATCGTAAACCCAGGTGTTCATTTTCTCCCAAAGGGCATATACTTCCGGGTCATGATTTTCCCAAGCCACCAACATCTGCTGGGCTTGCTGCATCAAAGGAGCCGATTTTTTGGCTTCTTCTTCAGACATGCCGTCTGCCATCAATGTTTGGATTTCAGCTTTGTAAGCCTTATCAAACTCGACATAATACTTACCTACCAAATGATCTCCCTTCAATCCTGAAGTTTCGGGAGTTTCACCATTTCCGAATAACTGCCAAGCCAACATGGATTTACAGATATGAATACCACGATCATT
>CAZOUH010000193.1:0-2732 GCA_964582935.1 uncultured Paludibacter sp. | reverse complement strand
GGAATCCATACACCTGTAATCCATGACAGGTGACCCTCATACATTTTTACATATTGGTCAACTTCCTCATGATATTCAATGGATAATTTTGAATCCTCATAAGCCTTAGTTTGCAGTTTTGAAAAGATGGTATCTTGATCCTTGGCATAAAATTCAGCCCACAGATACTCCATGGTATTGGACTCATATTGATCCATCAGTTGAGTTGCCAATTCTTTGGTAAATTTATCAAAAACTTGATTGGGAGGGGTGTAGCCAAAGTATGATTTGTAATCGTCATATGCGCTATAGTTGGCATATTTAACCATACCGGTACGATTTCTATAATTGAAAATATTTTTCAACACACCTTCATTCAGCAGGCTGTCATTATATTCATACAGTTTTAAAGCCAATAAGATTTTAGCCCTGAAGACCGGTTCACGTTGTCCGCATTTAGACTCCCAATACTGCAGCAAGCTTTTCGCAGAGTCTGTTTTTGATTCCTCAACATATTTAACGAAGAACAAGCCACTATTCTGTGAAATGTCAGCGCAGTCCAAAGGCTTTGTTTCAATCAACAACTCATCAAAATTTTGTGCGTTTATACCAGCTGCAAAAAGCAAAATGAAAAGACAAAACAGAAAAGAAGATGCTTTCATATTGATATTATTCAGAAATAATTAGCTCGCGCAAAGGTAATCAAAAACAAGGAAATAATATTAACTATATTAGTATTTTCTTTTTTATGATTTAGTGTAAGTCTAAATCATTTTATTCTGATAAATCAGTAGTCTACATATGTACTGTCGTACCTATGTAGTACACCAAAATACCACCCTGCATTTGAATAACAGTCTTTTTTTAGTAACTTCGCGTGATTTTTCAAAAATCAAATTGAGATTGTGTTATTTTATTAGTTAATTCAAAAAATTAGAAAAATGAAAAATAAATCAATGATGGCTTTGGTGCTGATGGCATTAGTGATGAATCTGTCTGCACAAGTTGGTATTCAAGCTGGGTATGTGAGTTCTACCACTGTTACAAATTCAGTGAAAACTGACTACGATGGTTTTAACTTTGGACCTGTTGGAGAATTTAATATTGTGCAAAACTTGGATTTGAGATACGGTTTTTTGTATTCTTTGTTGCTGAAACATACTGATAATGGCATTTTAGGTACAATTGACTATAGCGGTCATTTCGTTGACCTGCCTGTTCAAGCTCAGTATTCTTTCCCGCTTACCAATGACTTGAAAGTCTTTGCTTTTGGTGGTCCTACTTTGAATTTTGGTCTTGCTCAAAGTTCTGTACTAAAAATTGGAGGTAGCTCTACTACTACTGATCATTATGAAGTTAATGATGACTTAACTCGTTTTGATGTAAAATTAGGTTTAGGTGGTGGTCTGCGCTTTAGCAGCTTTGAGCTGAGAGTTGGTTACGACTGGGGTATGTTGGATTTGAATAAAAAGGATAATATTACATTGAACAGAAACCAGTTGACTGCTGCTTTGGTTTATCACCTGTAGTAGATTATTGAAAACGAAATAGATAATTTTTTGTAAAGATGGGCTTGTTTGCATAAGACAAGCCCTTTTTTGTTATTTTTGTCCCGAATTAAGTCTTGTTTTTTCAATTTGAATATTATGTTGGATAAGAAAAATTTAACGCCCATTGGGAAAATTACTAAGCCTCACGGCATTCATGGTGAAATGTCTTTCAGCTTCACAACGGATATATTCGATAATGAAAATTTGCCTTTTCTGATTGTCGAATTGGATGGGTTGTTAGTGCCTTTTTCTATTAAAATGTATAGGTTGAAATCTGATGCAAGTGGATTTTTGCAGCTTGAAGGTATAGACACCGAAGATCAGGCACAAGAGTTTTCCGGATTGGACATCTATCTACAAACTGATATTATCTCTAAAATGGAAGAAGTCAATTATGAGTCTGAATATTTTGTAGGTTTTAATTTGATAGAGCAGACCAAAGGAATGATCGGTCTTGTAAGCGATATTGACCGATCCACTGCCAATGCTTTGTTCGTGGTGGAACAAGAAGATGGCAAAGAGTTACTAATCCCCATTGCTGAAGATTATATTTTAGATATCAAACAGGATAAAAAGGAAATTCTGCTTGAGCTGCCTGAGGGTTTGTTAGATTTGTAGTTACTTCAATTTGTAAACCTGATCTTTGGTCCATTGCGCCCATTCAACTGCCGTTTTCGACTTGTCGAAAGTTTGCCAAGGAATAGGCTTCCCAATCGTAACTTCAAAATGATTCCCTCTTTGTTTAAACATTTCATCTGCCAAATACATCATTTCAAAGTTGAATTTAATACCTAAAAATTTACGCAAGTTGGCTAAATTGTAGAAAAAATTTGAATTTCTGCCTTCAAAATAAATTGGCACTACATCGCGTTGATATTCGATAGCTTTGCTGACAAAACTTTTCTTCCATTCCAAATCAACGATTTCGCCTTTTATTTTTCTCGAGCAAATCCCGGCGGGGAAAGTTATCAGATGATGATCCGACTCATACAATTCTCGCATCATCTCTGCACTTTGCCTCGACTGCGCACCTAATTTATTTACAGGTATAAAAAGTTCACTCATGGGTTCTAAATACATAATCAGGTCGTTGGAGAAAAAACGAACCTTACCGTCATACTCTCTGCCAATCAGGTAACCGAGCGTCATGCCGTCCAATCCACCCAAAGGGTGATTGCTGACAAAAATGTATCTTCCGTCTTT
>CAZOUH010000192.1:0-2741 GCA_964582935.1 uncultured Paludibacter sp. | reverse complement strand
ACTTGGGGGTGCCTCAATAAATACGGGCTGAGATCATACCCTTTGAACCTGGACGGATAATGCCGTCGAGGGAAAAAGTACATCTCCGTTATTTTTTTTGGACTCTCAGAATAAATTATTAATCAACAATTTAATTAATTTGTTATGAGAAAAAATGTAATCGCAGTTGCCGCACTGCTACTTTCTTGCGGCTTGTATGCAGAAGTGGAATCAAAAAGAGATTCCATGCATGTTTATTTGGATGAAGTGGTGATTTCTTCTGCTGCTCGTGCCAACGAAAAATCGGCTGTCAGTTATACTGATGTTTCTTCTGAAGAAATTGAAAGGAGAAATATCGGACAGGAATTGCCCTTTCTGCTTAACCTGACTCCTTCTTTTGTAGCTACTTCTGAATCCGGCACCGGCGTAGGGAACACTGGTTATCGCATCAGGGGCACGGATGCCAACAGGGTAAATGTGATGGTGAATGGTATTCCTTTGAATGATGCTGAATCGCATGATGTGTATTTTGTGAATATGCCTGACTTCGCATCTTCGCTGTCGTCTGTTCAGGTACAGCGTGGGGTTGGGACTTCTGCGCAGGGTGCGGGCGCTTTTGGTGCCAGTATCAATATGCAGACTGAGAAACTCAAGGCTGATCCCTATGCTGAAATAGCCAATACTTATGGTTCATTTAACACTTGGAAAAGCACCCTGAAAGCGGGTACGGGTTTGATGAATGAACGATGGGCAGTCGATGCGCGTTTGTCGCAGGTGCTGTCGGATGGTTATATTGATAGAGCCGGCGTGAATATGCAGTCTTATTTCTTCTCTGCCGGATATTATGGTGAAAATTCTTCTTTAAAATTGGTCACCTTCGGTGGAAATCAACAGACTAATCAGGCATGGAATGGCGTGAATCCGGACTCTATGTTGGTCAATCGTACCTATAACGAATTAGGTGAATATTATGATGCAGATGGTAAGCGGCAGTTTTATGATAATCAAACTGATAATTATGTACAAACCCATTATCAATTGCATGGTTTACATCAATTTACTACCGATTTGAATTTGAATGTTTCAGCCCATTATACAAGGGGAAAGGGATATTATGAGGATTATAAGGTCGGGGCAAAATTGAATGAATATTTGATAGCCCCTGTTGGAACCGGTGGCGGAACGCTGACAAGAACAGATTTAATCCGTCAGAAATGGTTAGACAATCATTTTGGCGGTATCGTGTGGTCGCTCAACTATAATCAAAATGGCATTGATGCCGTTGTGGGCGGAGGCATGAACAGATATTCAGGTAGTCATTTTGGTAAAGTCATTTGGATGAGGGATGCCGATAATTTAGATCCCAATAGGGATTGGTATTATAATACAGTTTTAAAAGATGACGCCAATATATATGCAAAAGGTACATTTGAGATTTTGCGTGGTCTGTATCTGAATGCAGATATGCAATATCGTTATATACATTATGCCTTGGATGGAGTGGGGGATAAGTTTGATAAATCGCAAAACAAATTGACGGATATCACCCAGCAGCACGATTTTCATTTTCTGAATCCCAAAGTGGGTTTGAATTATGCAATCGACAGCCATCATGCTTTTTACACATCTTTTTCTGTAGCCAATAGAGAACCCAATCGTAAGAACTACACAGAAGCCGGTCCGAATGAAAAGCCTACTAATGAGACCTTGTACGACACAGAATTAGGGTACAAATACCGACAATCATCCTTTTCTGCCGGTGTGAATCTGTTCCATATGCAGTATAAAAATCAGTTGATTTTAACCGGTAAACTCAGTGAGATAGGTGCAGCTTTGACTACCAATATCCCTGATAGTTACAGACGAGGGGTGGAATTAATGGCTGCTGCAAAAATCACTACTTGGTTGAAATGGGATACTAATTTAGCTTTGAGTCAGCATAAAATTTTAAATTTTGTGGAGCAGGATATAGATGTATATGACAATGCCACTGATATGAATTGGGTAGGAACAGAAAATCTTGATTTGGGAACAACCCAGATAGCCATGTCGCCCAATGTAGTAGCTAATAATATGTTCAGCTATCACCACAAAGAATTTGAGCTTTCTTTGGTTTCACAATATGTAAGTAAGCAATATTTGGACAATACTTCCGATGACGGACGTTCCATACCATCTTATTTTGTCAATCATGTATATGCCTCTTACAGCTTACCTTTATCTTATATTCGCTCCTTGGATTTTGGTGTGCAAATCAACAATTTACTAAATGCGCAGTATGTTTCCAATGGCTATGTATGGTATAGTTACCTGTTGAAAGATGGCAGTCGCCAAAGCGAATTGCGCCATTTCCCCCAAGCCGGCATAAACTTTTTGGCAATGGTAGCAGTGAGGTTTTAGAAATTAATTTTTCTTGACAAGTTTATGGAAATGGAGTTGCGAAGTCAGGAATAACAATTCTGTTTTCAACAGCTATGCTTACGATTTATACTCAATACCTGAGTTTTCACAGTATTCAGTAAATTTCGTAAGCATAGTGTTCCATTGTTTAAGATTAAACAGGCATGCCACTTTTTGTTCTTTGTCGAAAACAAGCGTATATTTAAAGAGTGAGACCTTTAAGGTCTTGACTTTTACATCACTGATATACGTCAGTATATTATTTTCGCTCCCGTATTGATTGGTAAATTCTACTACTTGACTCAAAAATTTGAAAATTTGCTGAGCATTTCCTTTGAAGTATTCAACCTCATAAGCTCCAT
>CAZOUH010000191.1:0-2743 GCA_964582935.1 uncultured Paludibacter sp. | reverse complement strand
CCTTTGAGGATGCTGTATAATAAACCTCCTACAAAGCCGTCACCGCCGCCAATTCTATCCAATACGCCTATTTTGCGTGGAGGAATCACATGCCAGTTATCTCCTTCTAACATGATGGCACCCCACATATGTTCGTTGGCACTGATGACTTCCCGTAAAGTATTGGCAAAAACAGTAGTGTTCGGGAAAGCAGCTTTCACGCGCATGATCATTCCTTTAAATAATTCGATTTCAGCATCTATATCTTTTCCACCCGCTTCCGGACCTTTGATACCCAAGCAAAGCTGAAAATCTTCTTCGTTACCAATTAAAATATCTGATACAGAGGCGATTTCCGTAAATATCTCATGCAGTTCTTTTTCTCTGCCTTTCCAGAAGGTAGCCCGATGATTCAAATCAAAAGAAATGCGTGTGCCTGTCTTTTTAGCATAACGAGCCAACTGCAAGCAAAACTCACCGGTTTCAGGAGAAAGAGCGGCAATCAATCCGGATAAATGTACGATTTGCACCCCCTCTTTTACGAAAAGCCTTTCTAAGTCGAAGTCCTTTACATTCAAGGTACGTCCTACTTCACCGGCGCGATCGTTCAATACACGCGGACCACGAGATCCGTACCCACTATCAGCAATATTGATTTGATGGCGATAGCCCCAAGGATCACCTTGAGCCACTTCCGGACCTTCGTAGTCCATACCGCGACTCCGCAAATCTGCTTTAATCAATTGTGCAATCGGATTGTCCTTTACGAAGGTAGTCAGCACCTTCACCGGTAGTCCTAAAGAAGAAGATATACTTGCCACATTGGTTTCTGCACTGGTTGCATGCATTTCAAAAAGTTTGGAAGAGTGCACAGGCTGACCGTTAACTGGTGTAATGCGAATGCCCATGCTGGTTGCAACCATCAAGGCATACTTAGAATTTTCACGTAATTGAATCATTGTTTAAGTATAAAATAAGTTAATAAATTTCAGATTGAAAAGGCATCAAATCCACCGTCAACGACAGCCATAGTGCCGGTTACAAATTTGGATGCATCGCTGGCAAGCCAATGCAAGGTACCCAACAATTCTTCCGGCTCACCAAATCTTCTGAATGGCGTATGAGCAATGATGGCATTGCCTCTGTCGGTATAAGAGCCATCGGGATTAGTGAGTAAGGCACGATTTTGCTCCGTTATAAAGAAGCCGGGAGCAATGGCATTTACGCGGAAATTTTCTCCAAATTTAATGGCTAATTCACCGGCTAAGTATTTGGTGAAATTAGTAACAGCTGCTTTGGCAACACCATAGCCAACCACCCTGCTAAGCGGACGAATAGCCGACTCGGAGGAGATATTGATAATATTACCATGACCACCTTCAGCCATGATTTTTCCAAAAACCATGGTAGGAAGCACAGTCCCGAAGAGATTCAAATCGACCACTGTTTTGAATGCATCTATATCTAAATCAAACAAATTTTTATCGGGTGGAATGGTTGCACCAGCCATATTACCGCCGGCACCATTGACCAACACATCAATTTTGCCATAAGCATTTAGTATGTCCTTAGCATTTTGCTCAAGAACTTCCAACTTATTGACATCGGTTTGCAGGAAGATAGCCTCATGTCCTTTGGCTTGAATAGAAGCCGCTAAGGCATCACCCTTTTCCTTGTTCCTTGCCAAAATAGCAACTTTAGCACCCTGAGCAGCTAAGTACTCAACCATACTTGCACCCAACACACCGGAACCTCCGGTAAAAACGATAACTTTTCCTTGTAAATTAAAGAGATTTTGCATCTTGTATATATTTTATGAGTTTAGCCCCCTAAATCCCCTACATTTCGACAGGCTTAATGGCCAAGGGACTTTTGTGTGCGAATATTCATCTTTTGCACGCTGTATAGCCTAAGATAGTAGCACGGAGTTTCACGAAGGAAACACAGAGTAACACAGAGGATTTACTATTTACTATTTAACCCCTAAGTCCCCTATAGGGGACTTTTTTTCGTGCGAATGTCCATCCTTTTCACCCTGTCATAGCCTCCTTTAGGGGGTTGGGGGTTGAATGATTATAATCTGCGAGACACCCCGCACTGTCCCACCAATCACCATTCACCAATTGTCAATCCCTAAAGTTCAAATAATAATCAATATTTTCTTTTATCAATATATCGATAGGTACGAAATTCATTTTTTCATTCTTTCTATCGAAAATCAATTTATTACACATATCACGTATGCTAAAATATGCTTGTTTTTCGGGACGTTGTGCAATCAGATACGAAACAATTCCTTCTTTCAAATAATTTACATTTTCTGCTAATAAATCGTAGCCAACCAATAGCACGTCCTTTTTAGCTATAGATTTTAAAAAATCTGCCAATCTGAATACCTTAGAATTAAAAGTGATAGCTGCTTGAATATCGGGATGAGTATTGAAAGTATCGGTAAGCACAGCCCTATTATTAGTATGGTCGCCATCGACCAATTCAATTTTAATTTGACTGCCTTGAAAATTATTTTCAGTTAAGTAGCGAGTAAATCCCTGATAACGACCTATAGTTTGATTTGAAAAAGATTCGCCATCGCGCTTGGTGCGTACAACTAATATCTTAGAAAAAGAAGTTAAATTGGTACATAGTAATTTAGCTGCCACATAACCACTTTGCATGGAATGTTGTCCGTAATAAGTAATAAAAGGAGCTTCCTCAACCACTGAATCCAAGAAAGAAAAGGGAATTTTCAACTTAGTCAGTAAAT
>CAZOUH010000190.1:0-2747 GCA_964582935.1 uncultured Paludibacter sp. | reverse complement strand
TTCAACAAATCCTTACGATTTGCCTTTACCAATAGTTTATAAATATCTCTTTTATATTCTTTTTTGTACCAAAAGAAAAATTTGCGTTGATCTAATTTTTCTTCTTTGGTTTTAGCTGTAAATACCTTTTCCAAGGTATAAGGATGATAGCCCGAATAATAAATTTCAGTTGCCAAAGTCATGGGCGTAGGCGTAAAATCCTGCACTTGCTCCAACCTAAAATTCATCTTTTTAGTTTCAACTGCCAATTCAGCCATATCTTCCGGTTCGCAAGCCGGGTGACTGGAAATAAAATAAGGAATCAATTGTTGATTGAGCTTATGCTGTTGATTGATGCGATCAAACTCAGTTTTGAAGCGATGGAAATAGCTGAAACTTGGTTTGCGCATCAATTTCAACACCCTGTCTGAGCTATGTTCGGGAGCAACCTTCAACCTACCTGAAACATGTTTACTGATCAGCTTTTCCATGTATTGGGCATGACTCTGATTCGATTTTTTATCTTTTACATCCGTCAGCAATAAATCATAACGCACCCCACTGCCTATAAAGGATTTTTTCACACCCTGCACTTTATCCACCGCCTGATATACTTCCAACAAAGGCGTATGATTGGTATTCAAATTAAAACATAGATTGGGGAATATACAAGAAGCCCGTTTGCATTGTTTGCAAATATCCATATCAACACCCTGCATTTCGTACATATTGGCTGATGGTCCGCCCAAATCACTGATATAACCCTTGAAATCCGGCATATTTACGATTTGCTTGACTTCTTTCAAAATGGAAGCTTTGGAACGCGAAACCACAAATTTACCTTGATGTGCGGAAATTGTACAAAATGCACATCCTCCAAAACAACCCCTATGCAAATTCACAGAAAACTTAATCATCTCAAAAGCAGGGATGGTCTTATTTCTATATTTGGGATGTGGCAAACGCGTAAAAGGTAAATCCATAGCAGCATCTAATTCGCCCTGGGTAAGTGGTTGATAGGGTGGATTAACAACTACATATCTATCGCCCGTAGCCTGCACCAATCTATCTGCATTATACCTATTCGATTCAATTTCTATATGCTTAAAGTTAGAAGCATAGGCTTTTTTATCTTTTAAGCAGGTTGCATGATCGACCAAATATTTAGTTTTCCAACTATGATGTTCCTCAACTGCTTTGCTCAAATAAGCCGTTTGAGGAATATCTCGTAAATCTTTCAAAGAGGCACCCTTTTGCATAGCCTCCAAAATCGACAATAAAGGCTTCTCCCCCATGCCATACACCAACAAATCAGCTTGGGTACTTACCAAAATGCTCGGCATCAACTTATCCGACCAATAATCATAATGCGTAAAACGCCGCAATGATCCTTCTATACCACCTAATAAAATGGGTACATCCGGAAATAAATCTTTGAGGATATTGCAATAAACCGTAGCAGCATAATCAGGTCGGAAATGCGGTTTCCCATCCGGAGAATAGGCATCATCAGAGCGCAAGCGTTTGTTTGCTGTATAATGATTGACCATAGAATCCATATTGCCTGCCGTAACTGCAAAGAACAAACGCGGTTTGCCCAATTTCTTAAAATCGCGCAAATCATCTTGCCAATTGGGTTGCGGTACAATAGCGACTTTAAGCCCCTGAGCTTCAATCAAACGTCCAATGACAGCAGCCCCAAAAGCAGGATGATCCACATAGGCATCCCCCGAAAATAGAATTACGTCCAATTCATCCCATGCACGCAATTTAAGTTCTTTTTTAGTTGTGGGTAAAAAATCTGTCAGTTGATACATGATAAACTATTTCTCGCTTCCTTAAATTCTAAATAAAATTCTATCTTTGTGGATGAAAAACATGCAAAGATAATCAAAATTTCAAGACCCATATATGCAATATTTCCCTCCATCCGAACTGATAATCAATGCAGACGGCAGTATCTTTCACCTGCATCTGAAACCCGAACATTTGGCTGACAATATCATATTGGTAGGCGATCCGGGCAGGGTGAATTTGGTGGCAAAGTATTTTGATAAGCAGGAATTTGCGATTTCAAATCGTGAATTTAACAGCATAACAGGTAGTTATAAGGGTAAACGTATAACGGTTCTGTCAACAGGCATAGGCACAGACAATATAGATATTGTAATGAATGAGTTAGATGCTCTGGCGAATATTGATTTTCAAACACGCACAGAAAAGTCTGATTTTAAGGCATTAAACATCATTCGCATCGGTACTACCGGAGCTTTGCAAGCTGATATTCCTTTGGGAAGTTTTTTGATTTCCGAGAAATCCATAGGTTTTGATGGGATGATTAATTTTTATGCAGGCAGGGATGAAGTTTGTGATTTGGCGTTTGAAGAAGCGTTGGTAAAACATTTAGATTGGAATCCGCAATTGGCTGCGCCTTATGTGGTTGATGCAGATGCTGCTTTGGTTGAAAAAATCGGTCAAGATGATATGATACGCGGGGTAACCATTTCAGCCAACGGCTTTTATGGTCCGCAAGGTAGAAAATTGAGAGTAGGTCTTGCCGACCCTTCCTTGAATGATAAAATCGAAACATTCCGCTTTGGCAATTATAAAATCACCAATTACGAGATGGAAAGTTCTGCCATTGCAGGGTTGGCAAAGTTGATGGGCGGTCATAAAGCCATGACGGTTTGCTGCGTCATTGCCAATCGCCGCATTGCTACTGCCAATACAGATTATGCGCCCTATATAGAAGAACTTGTACAAAAAGT
>CAZOUH010000189.1:0-2756 GCA_964582935.1 uncultured Paludibacter sp. | reverse complement strand
CGGGTTTGGATTTTAAGAACATACATTATATAACAATTTTATTCAAGAAAAAATGAAAATTACAACAAACAAATTTGTGTCCACTGAATATGAATTATTCGTTGGCGGACAAAACGATGGCGAATTGGAACTCATGGAAAGAGCTACTAAAGAGCAGCCCATGCGTTTTGTATTTGGCATTGGCATGATGCTGAAAAAATTCGAAGATAATTTGATGGGGTTGGAAGTCGGTAACAAATATGAATTTACCATCCCTGTGGATGAGGCTTATGGAGAATATTCAGATGAAAACGTGATTGACTTGGATCGTTCCATTTTCGAAATCAACGGAAAATTAGATGATAAAGTGATATTTGCGGGAAATATTGTACCTTTGATGGATTCTGAGGGTAACCGATTGAATGCACAGGTTTTAGATGTTAACAACACCTATGTGAAAGTGGATTTGAATCATCCATTGGCTGGTGAGACCTTGCATTTCAAAGGAGAAGTTCTTGAAGTCCGCGAATCAACCGAACAGGATTTGAATGAATTTTTGGGTCATGACGGATGTGGTTGCGGAGATGATTGCGGTTGTGATCACGAGCATGCATCAGGTGATCATCATGATTGCGGATGCGGATGCAATTAAATATTTCTCATTAACAAACAATTATGTCAAACACTATCGGTAAACTATTCACTTTCACCTCCTTTGGCGAATCGCACGGGAAGGGTATCGGTGGTATCGTGGATGGCTGTCCGCCGAACATTGAGTTGGATGAAACTTTTATCCAACAAGAACTCGATCGCCGAAAACCCGGACAGTCATCTATTTCTTCTCCAAGAAAAGAAGACGATCGGGTAGAATTTTTATCCGGTGTTTTTGAAGGTAAAACCACCGGAACGCCCATCGCTTTCATCATTTGGAATCAGAACCAAAGAAGTCAGGATTATGATCAGCTCAAAGACATGTACCGACCTTCTCATGCCGACTACACCTATCAGCAAAAATATGGTATCCGCGACTACAGGGGTGGTGGGCGCAGTTCTGCACGCGAAACAGCAGCCCGTGTTGTGGCAGGTGCCATTGCCAAATTGGTGCTAAAAAAAATCAATATCAGCATGTATGCTTATACCTCTCAAGTTGGACCCATTGCGATGACGCAAACTCACGATACAGCTGATTTATCGCTTATTGAAAGCAATGTTGTGCGTTGTCCGCAAGCGGAAATCGCTTCAAAAATGATTGAGTATATCGCCCAAATGAAGAAAGAAGGCGACTCAACGGGCGGCATCATCACTTGTGTTGTGAAGGGTGTGCCGGTGGGCTTGGGCGAGCCTGTGTTCGATAAGCTGCATGCCCGTTTAGCGACTGCCATGTTGAGCATCAATGCCGCCCATGGTTTTGATTATGGCAGTGGTTTTGAAGGAGTTACCATGAAAGGATCTGAGGCTAATGATGCTTTTATGTTGGAAGATGGCCATGTAAAAACCCGCACCAATCATTCCGGAGGTGTACAAGGCGGCATCAGTAATGGTGAAGATGTGTATTTCAGGGTATTATTCAAGCCTGTTGCCACTATTTTCCAAAAACAAGACACCATCAACAAAGATTTGAAAGAAATTGAAATACAAGCCCGCGGACGACATGATCCTTGTGTTTTGCCCAGGGCAGTCCCAATCGTAGAAGCCATGGCAGCACTTACTTTAGTGGACCTTTGGCTGATTTCCAAAGCCAAATGATAACACCGGACAACAAATGGGCGGTCATCATCAACCTGAAATCCGGCAAAAAGAATTTCAGGATTCAGATGAATTATCTGTTTAAAAAGCTGACAGATGCCGGTATTGCTTATGAGCATCGCATCACTGAGTTTGCCGGTCACGCTGTACTCATTGCCCGTAATTTCGCGCAGCAAGCATACAAGAATTTTTTAGTTGTGGGAGGCGATGGAACCATTAGTGAAGTTATCAATGGAATATTCAGTGCCGATATTTCATCTTCCGACCGACTCAAAATTGCTCAGATACCTCGTGGCACAGGCAACGATTGGGCAAGATTTTGGAATATGACACGCGACTACAAGCATTCCATTCAGATTTTCTTAGCAGGAAAATCACGTAAAATTGACATTGGGAAAGTTGACTTTATATTAGAAGGAGAATCTAAGCGTCATTATTTCATCAATTCTGTTGGGTTTGGGTTGGATGCAGCGGTTGTTCATCATACCAATCGCTTGAAACGCTATGTCGGCAGTCATTCTTTTTTATATCTGCTTGCCTTGCTATCAGCTGTTTTTAGGTTTAAATCCAAGCCTTTCAAATTATCAGCTCAAGAAAAAACCATAGCAGGTTCGCTTTTCACCATGAATATCGCCAACGGCTGCTACAGCGGCGGTGGTATGAAACAGAATCCGGATGCAGTTCCCTATGACGGTTTATTGGATTTGATGTTGGCGCAGCGACCCACTTTTAAAGACATCTTTACTGCTTTACCACTAATTTTTAACGGTAAACTTTTAGAGCATCCGGTAATTGAATCTTTCCGTTCACAAAAAATTTCCCTTCATACACAAAACGGGCGGTATTTTGAAGCTGACGGCATCACCATCTACTACACACCACCCGTTGAGATCAGTATTATACCGGAAGCCATTGAGATGGTTGTGCCATGAAAAAGGATGTTGTAATCTGATTGGAAGACTTAATACGTACCTGCGGCATACAATGTTGATTTGCCTCCATCCGTATCCATAATCACCTGTTTGTCGTTA
>CAZOUH010000188.1:0-2795 GCA_964582935.1 uncultured Paludibacter sp. | reverse complement strand
CCAATAAGTATAGCGAGACCGTTAACTACGCCGCACAAAACATCCTGTCTGTGGGAACTTTTCCTGTGCTTTCAACCATACAAGATGATAAAGAAAGACTCCTAAGCGTATATAGAAAATTAATTACATCCGTCTCAATCATTACCTTCCCATTTGTAGCATTTTTGATTGTAGCAGCAGAACCCATCGTCGTAACCTTGATCACCGAAAAATGGTTGCCTTCGGTTGTACTACTTCAACTCCTATTATTTGCAAATTTTTTCACTCCCATGTTTACCATCAATATCAGCATATTGAATGCACAGGGAAAGTCAGCTTTGAGTTTGCGATTAGAAGTCTTTAAAAAATCATTGATTGTGGTATCCATTTTAGCCTGTTTTAGTTTTGGCATAAAAGCTATGCTCGCGGGATTTGTGGTGGCTAATTATATTGCATATGCGAGTTCAATGGTGTCTATCAAACGTTCGCTTAGTCACTACTACAGGCATCAAATCATAGATTTTTCCCCTATATTACTGTTGGTTGTAGTGTCAAGTTTCGTAGCTTCATTATTTTCATATATTCACTTAAGTAACCTCCTCTTGTTACTCATCCAGCTTAGTGTTTTTGTTGTATTATACGGTGGTGGACTATTTATTTTCTTTCCGAAGCAGTTTATGGAATTTATGAGTTTTGTTTCTCCCAAATTTGATAAAAGCAAAGGTGTTAATTGACAAAATTTTTATTAATAAATGACACTTCTTCAAAACCGAGGGAAGTTGCAAAAATTTCAAAACCATTCTTCATTAGTAACTCAACGGTATCTTTTGATTGTGGATTTTCTATATCAAAAAATCGATCATGAAACTCTACTAATAATTGAACAATCTTTATATCTGACTCTAAAATTGACTCAATCACCTCATATTCTGACCCTTCAATATCCATTTTTAACAGGTCTATCTGCTGATGTCCCAACTCTTCAGCTATATCTTTTAATGTCTTCATTTTCACATCAACACTTTTGTTTTCATCCAAAAACTCATTCATAATTAGACAGCCGGAGACTGATTTTTCATTTTTTGGCAAATAAAACTTTTCTATGCTTGATACAGTTGAAATACCATAATTCCGAAATTCAAACAAGGCACTATTCTCACGGGATTGAATATATTCCACAGATTTTGGTGTAGGGTCAAATCCATATACTTTGCATCTGTGATTTTTGATAATTGCATTGTCAAATGTCATATCTTTTCCGATACCAAAAGAATATACTATGGTGTCGTTATTTAATAAACTTGGATTTACATAAAAACCACCATAACTACTCCCATACCATTTTTTGGGGCATTTATAGCCTACTTTCAGATGACTGACATAATCGCTTTTACTAATAATATGAAGAATAATCTTTCTTACTATAGAACGAAAGTTAAGTCTGACAAAGTTTATCCTAATTTTGATTTTATTTATCATGAAAATTTATCCAAAAACATTAAACATTCTTTTAACAAACTTGCTACCTGCATAAGAAGTCAGGTAATACATGATGGTTTTCAGATTCCATGGTGATTTTAAAAAATAAAATCTTGCCTTTTTCATATTGCCCATCAGGTAATAATAGCGTGCCATGCTGCCATGTATCCTTTTACGACTGATAATCGTTTCCTGTGGATATTGTTCTTTGTAATGTTCAAGTGTCAGCAAAGAATAAGTGAAATCATTTTGTCTGTAAGTCTCGTTGAGTGAGAGGTTGTCTTTTTCGACATGTCTGATATACAAAGAATCGCATAACTCTATGGAGGCTTGCTGATGGAATAACCGTAATATCCAGTCAAAATCCACCATACCGAACTGTTCTTCAAAAAAGATATTTTTGAATTTCTTGCTGAAGATCAGAGAACCCAGATAAGCCTGCTGTCCACTTGGATTTTTTGTCAGTTTTTTGAGAAAAGTCTCATTCTTCTCATAAAGAATGTGAGATTTGGAGCTTGCTTTATACCTTTGGATCGTTTTGTTTTTGAATGTATCAATCAAGGTATATCCTGAAGATACAATGGGGGTTTGTTCCAAATAAGGCAAAAGAGTTTTGATTTTTTCAGGTTTCCAAACATCATCCTGATCAGCAATGCAGATATAATCTCCGGTGGCAACTTTTAAACCCATATTTCTACCTTTATTGGGTCCTCCGGAGTTTGTTTCAGTTGATAATAATTTACATTCGAATTGTTCAACCAAAGAAACAGTTTTATCAGTAGAACAGTCATCTACAACAATCAATTCAAGTTCAAACAGGTGATTCCTGCTTTCTTGCTTTAAAATTGAGTCTATTGTATTTCCAACAGCATTTGCTCCGTTGAAAGTAGTTAAGATGACACTTACTTTTTGCATATTATATGGCTATGCACGCTGTTATTATAAATGATTGATGGAGAGTAATTGACCACTATCTTCTCTACCCCTTCTTCACAAACTCCGA
The DNA here is from genome assembly GCA_964582935.1 of uncultured Paludibacter sp. Taxonomy (GTDB): domain Bacteria; phylum Bacteroidota; class Bacteroidia; order Bacteroidales; family Paludibacteraceae; genus Paludibacter. Next base: position 334 of record CAZOUH010000188.1, on the reverse strand, counting down.
CTTCAAAGCCATAGAGCCGAAGCCATCGATTTTGCAATCTATATTGTGGTCGCTATCGGGGTTCAAACGAATACTTTTGACTTTAGTACCGGCTTTAATGGGTTTGGGAGCACCTTTTACAGGTAAATCTTTGATCACAATTACGGAATCGCCATCTTGCAGTTCATTCCCGTTACTATCAAAAATTTTACCTTCTAAGGCTGCTTCCTCAGGATTAAATTCGTGGAAGCACTGACTGCAAACTAACAAATGATCTTGTTCGTAAGTGTATTCACTGCCACACTTAGGGCAAGGCATTAATTCGCTCATAATTTTAAGTTTTGTCGCAAAGATA
>CAZOUH010000187.1:0-2856 GCA_964582935.1 uncultured Paludibacter sp. | reverse complement strand
AATTTGATGAGATTGAAGTAAGATTGGTGAGAATTAAATTTTTATCTGAAATCGGGAATTAGCATCCTCCTTCCTTTTCTTAAAATTACTTTTACATGCAAAAAATCTTTCTTCCTGCAATCATAACAGGATTACTCGTTTTGAATGGCAGTATGTATGCTGATGAGTCTGATTTCGATCAAACCATCGCAATGCGTTTTGCTCAGATTTGGCATACAATTCCTCAAGAAAAAGTTTATCTGCATACTGATAAACCATATTATTACAGTGCCGGTGATGACATTTGGTTTAATGCGTATATAGTCAATGCGGCAACACACACACCTGACACCAAAAGTCGGTTTGTTTATGTAGAATTGATTAATCAGTCAGACTCCGTACTATCACGGGTAAAAATCAAACGAGACCTTGCCGGCGCAGACGGGAAAATACATATTCCTCCCGAAATGCCACCCGGAGAATATCTTTTAAGAGCATATACCTATTGGATGCAAAACCAGTCAGTCGATTTCTTTTTTCATAAAAAAATTTTTATAGGAAATATGATTGATGACAGGGTTCAAATGTCTTATACGTTTGCACCTCCGGAAAATGGAAAAATTTCGGCAACCATTACCTTTATTAATACATTTTCGAATCCTCTTTCGGGAAAAACCATAGATGTCATCCAGAAAAACACCTATAAAAAGAAAAAGAAAACAAGCAAGTACGTTACCAATCAACAGGGGGAAATCTATGTTTCTATTGAAAATGACAGTATTGATACAAGTGCTAAATTCATTGAAGTGTCATTTCGGGAACCCGGCGTCGCTTTTAATCGTAAAATCCAACTACCTGATGCCAAAAAAGATTTCGATGTGCAGTTTTTTCCTGAGAGTGGGGTGTTTTTAGACAATCAACTTCAGACAGTAGGATTTAAAGCCATCGGCACAAATGGTCTTTCAGTTAATATTGAAGGGAAAATTTATAATCAGAGAGATGAAGAACTCGGAACATTTTCCAGCACAAACAAAGGCATGGGTAAATTTATTTTAAATACCTTTCCGGGAGATAAATATTATGCGCTCATTACTGATGAATCGGGGCATGCAAAAAAATTTAATTTACCCGAGACATCGTCTGAAGGCATCAGTTTAAATTTAAAACTTACAAAAGAAAAGATTTTTTACCAAGTAATCAAGCAAGGTGTTCCTGACACCAATCATCTTTTTTTGATGATTCATTCCCGTGGAGTAGTTTATTTTATCACACCTATTGAAAAGGAAGAAGGTTTCTTACCTGAACAGGCCTTACCGACAGGCATATGTTCATTCAGTATTATTGACTTATCAGAAAATATATGGTGTGAGAGGCTTGTTTTTATTAGGCATAACGATTTTCCATCCATTCAAATGAAAAGTGATAAAAACGAATATGGGAAACGTGAGCCTGTAAATCTCACTTTCAAACTCATTGCTGATGATGAACAAGCTTGTAATGGGAATTTCTCCGTTAGTGTGACGGACAGTCATCTGATTGAGCGAGACAGCATGAACAATAATATGGCAAGCTACCTATTGCTATGCTCAGATTTGAAAGGTTATATTGAGGAGCCGCAACAGTATTTCTACGATAACACTCCACTTACAAAAGAAAAGACTGATTTGCTGATGCTTACTCAGGGATGGAAAAGATTCAACACCCAAGATCTTCTACAGGGAAAATATCCGGATATTAATTATTTTTTAGAAGCCGGACAAACAGTTTCAGGTAAAGTAATGAATCTCTTTAATAAACCGGTAAAAAACAGAGACGTTTTCTTTTTTAGTGCGTACCAAGAACAATTTTTATCTGCAAAAACCGATAGTACAGGCTGTTTTTTAATAGAAGGAATAGATATTCCCGACAGTACAAACATTTTTTTAAAGGCAAAATCGAATACCCCTATTGTTGATGTTGAACTGATTCCGGATAAAGATATTTTTTCGTCAGACTTTGCTAATATTCCTTTCTCCCCAAAGGAATTAATTACAAGTCCCAACGATTTTTTGAGCTTATCAAAAGAAAAATATTACAACGAAGGAGGCATGTTGATGGTCGATTTGGATGAAATAACCGTCAGCGCGAGTACCCAGCCAAATACCGGCAGATCATTCTATTCCGGCTTAGCAGAAACCACATTAGACATCAAACGATTGGAAGCTTATGGAAACATGTCGGTGATGAACATCATTGGTACGCTGCCCGGCGTGATGGTATTTGGAAATACTGTGTCTGTCAGAGGTGCTTCAAGTAATCCCTTGTTTTTAATTGATGGATTTGAAACAGACAATGTTGACGAAGTGGCTTTTCTTGATGTTTTCAATATTGAAGAAATTGCTTTATTCAAAGGACCATCTACTGCTATATTTGGGACTCGAGGAAGTAATGGGGTGATTGCTATCAGCCTCAAAAAAAGTCTGTCATCCAGGAAACCTGCTCCACCCAGCATAGCCTTACTAACACCCTTAGGATATCAAAAACCTGTAGAGTTTTACGTACCTAAATATGATGTTGACAGCATCCTGCAACAAACAAAACCTGATTTACGCACCACGATTTATTGGGCCCCCAAACTACAGACCGACGAAGAAGGAAACATCCATCTACAATTTTACACGGCAGACAAAGCGAATGATTATCGTGTTGAGCTCGAAGGGATAACTGAAGAAGGAAAGATATGTAGATATGAAGGAATAATCCGAAGAAAAGATTAAACAGCAGGCTTTAATGGTACTTGCTTTCTCTTTTTCGGAACTGAATCCGATTTGATATTGAAACCCTCTTTTGTGTTGATACTATCTTTTCTTTTGGACAATGTGTCTTTTTTACTTGTTA
>CAZOUH010000186.1:1544-2856 GCA_964582935.1 uncultured Paludibacter sp. | reverse complement strand
AGTTTTTGTTAAGAATTTCTAAACACACATGAACATTCATTCATATATTCATTTAATTGATTAATTTTGTCGGAAATTAAAAAATCATGATGAAAAGATTCAAGTTTTTAATCCTTTTGGCGTGGGTGACTACAATGGTGACCGGACAAATTTATGAGCCGGTAAAATGGTCACACGAACTAAAAATTACAGGTAAAACAAGTGGCGAAATCATTCACAAAGCCACCATTGAAGGTAAATGGCATATGTATGGCATGGACATCCCGGAAGGTGGTCCGCGCCCTACCCGCTTTGTGTATGAGAATTTGCAGCATGTTGAATTGGATGGAAAGGTCGTATCAAAATCTAAACTTACAGAGATTTTTGATAAAAATTTCAACATGAATTTATCATGGTACGACAAAGAAGCTTTGTTTGTACAAAAGTTAAAACTCAAGGATGGTGCACAAATAAAAGTCGAAGGCTATGTGGAATATATGGCTTGCGATGACGAGCAATGTCTGCCTCCAGAACAGGAGGAATTCTCGCTCAGTCTTAGCATTACAGCACCTGCTGCTGCTGCTGAGTCTGCACAAATTATAACTCCCATCAACACAACAAATACAGCTAATCAAACTGATAAAACTCAAACTATTGCAACTGACACACCTACCTCAACTGATGAGCAGTCAGAATTACAAGCCATTGTTGAAGCTGCTGTTACAGACTATTGGCGTCCGGTGATAGAGGAATTGCGTGCCTTTGGTTCGCAAACCGGTACTTCCGGCGATGCTTCTTTGTGGTTTATTTTCATAGCCGGTATCATAGGTGGATTCATTGCTTTATTCACGCCTTGCGTGTGGCCCATCATTCCCATGACGGTGAGTTTTTTCCTAAAAAGATCGGAAAAGAAAACCCGAGGAAGACGAGATGCTGTCCTTTATGGTTTGGCTATCATCATTATATATGTCAGCTTAGGTATTTTAATCACGGTAATTTTTGGTGCCAGCGCCCTCAATAGCATGTCCACCAATGCCGTGTTTAATCTGCTATTCTTTGCGCTGTTGGTAGTATTCGCCATTTCTTTCTTCGGTGCTTTTGAAATTACGCTTCCTGCTTCTTGGTCAACCAAGTTGGATGCAAAAGCGGATTCCGCTGCCGGCTTCCTGAATATCCTATTCATGGCTTTCACCTTGGTATTGGTGTCATTCTCCTGTACCGGTCCTATTATCGGGACTTTATTAGTCGAAGTCTCAACGACCGGAACCCTGCTTGCACCTGCCATTGGCATGTTGGGATTTGCCGTGGCATTGGCGATTCCTTTTACATTCTT
>CAZOUH010000186.1:0-1444 GCA_964582935.1 uncultured Paludibacter sp. | reverse complement strand
TTTGCAGACTATGACGCAGGAATGGCTTATGCAGCTCAGCACCAAATGCCGGTGGTAGTCGATTTCTCCGGATATGGTTGCGTAAACTGTAGAAAGATGGAGGCATCGGTTTGGACACATCCCAAGGTAAAAGATTTATTGGAAAACAAGTATGTACTCATCACTTTATTTGTTGATGACAAAACAGCTTTGGAACAGCCTTACACAGTTGAGGAGAACGGTAAAACAAGAAAAATACGCACGGTTGGTGACAAATGGAGCTATCTGCAACGTTATAAATTTGGTTCCAATGCGCAGCCTTTCTACGTGATGATAGATACCGATGGCAATCCAATCAACAATGCTTATACTTTTGATGAAAGTGCAGAAAACTTCATCAATTGGCTAAGCAAAAAGTAAAAGTGCATGCGCAAAAGGTAAAAACCTACGCAATCTGACAAAATTGCAGCATCAAACTGCCAAAACAAGTAATAATTTGTATTGGCAGTTTTTTTGACTAATAGCAGGCTGTCATTTTTTAAATTATTAAGAACATTTTATTGATAGCAATGACGAAGAAAAAAGTTGAAGTAAAAACAGAGGCTCAGGAGCAAAAAACTGAGCAAACAGCAAAGGAGAAACAAACTGTACAAAAAAAACAAGACCAACAAGCTGCGCAAGAAGCATCAAGTACTGAAGAAGCAGCTGACCAAATAGGAGCAGATATTGAAAGTCTGCATGAAGAGATTTCAGACTTAAAAGACAAGAACCTCAGGTTGATGGCTGAATTTGATAACTTCAGAAAAAGGAGTTTGAAGGAGAAAGCAGATTTAATCAAAAATGGAGGGGAAGGTATATTAAAAAACATACTACCGCTGATTGATGATTTTGAAAGGGCTTTACAAGCCATGGAATCTACTTCGGATGTACAGGCTGTCAAAGAAGGAGTGGATTTAATCTACAACAAATTTTTAGCCTTCTTGGGAGAGCATGGTGTGCAAGCAATAGAAACAGAGCACGAAGTCTTTGATACCGATCTGCACGAAGCAGTTACCACTTTTCCGGTAGAGGACGAGGATGCAAAAGGTAAAATCCTCGATTGCGTAAGCAAAGGATACACCTTAAATGAAAAAGTCATTCGCTACGCCAAAGTGGTGGTAGGAGAATAAAAACAATATTACAACTAAACAAAAGTGTCGAAAAGAGATTACTACGAAGTGCTGGGCGTAAGCAAAAACGCTACAGCAGATGAAATAAAAAAAGCATATCGTCAGAAAGCCATTGAGTTTCATCCGGATAAAAATCCGGATGACAAGGCTGCTGAGGAAAAATTTAAGGAAGCAGCTGAAGCTTATGAGGTTTTAAGCGACAATCAAAAACGTCAGCGCTATGACCAATTTGGTCATGCAGGCATGAATGGCGGAGCAGGCGGATTTGGCGGTGGTGGTATGTCGATGGAGGATAT
>CAZOUH010000185.1:0-2895 GCA_964582935.1 uncultured Paludibacter sp. | reverse complement strand
TGACTTATGTCATTGTGAAACGTTTTGAGAACAAGCAATCTCCCTTGCGCAACGACCAGATTGCTGCTACTTATAAACTGCCCATTCGATTGGTGAACCAGCTGTTGAGCGAGCTGACAGCCAATGCCATCATTACTGAAATCAGGGATGATGATTTGAAGACCAAATCTTATCAACCTGCCATGGATATCAATCAATTGACAGTGGATATGTTGGTCGATAAATTTGAAACTTATGGCTCTGAATTGTTCTTGGCAAACAAACATCCTGAATTGGACAGATTCTGGAAAAAACATCTTGAAATGACTGAGATGGCTCCCGTTCCTGAAACCATCTTATTAAAAGATTTTTAGATGAAAATCAAATAAATATACTGTCTGTCAAATTGATACAGACAGCTTATTTTTACCTTACTATTTTTTGAATATGATCATCGGCATTACAGGAGGCATCGCAAGCGGAAAATCAACCCTTTCCAATGTACTGAAAGCACACGGTTATCCGGTGTACGACAGCGATTTGGAAGCTCGCAGGTTGCAAAATGAGCATCCTGTACTTGTTTCGCAAACCAAACAACTCTTTGGCGACAATATTTATGTGGATGGCAAACTCAACAGACCGGCTGTTGCTGCATTGGTTTTCGAACATCCGGAATTGTTACAGAAGCTGACTGCCATTGTTCATCCCGTTGTTCAAGCTGATTTTTTACAGTGGACCAAGCAATTTAACCCCCATGCATTGATTTTCATTGAAAGTGCTGTTTTGTTTGAAAGTAAGTTTAATCAATTGGTTGATAAAATCGTACTGCTGACTGTGTCTGAGGAGATCAGGATTCGACGGGTGATGGACAGAGACGGGAGCACCAAAGAACAAGTATTGGCACGTATCAAAAATCAGATTCCGGATGCAGAGAAGATACCGAAATCTGATTTAGTAATTCGCACCGATCAGGGTTTACCTGATGATGTTTTGCATTTAATTATAAGCCGGTAAGACTGAATAATCCTTTGAATACCTCAAGTTCTGATCTACATAATTTTCTTTGTAACTCACGTCCACATCTATTATTTCTCCTGAACTGTCTTTGACTAAGGTATAGACCGGGTTGACAAATCCACGATAAGGAGCAATATTCAGTTTTTTATATCTTGCCAATATTTCTTTGTGGATGTCTTGATCCACTTTCACGGCATAGTTTTCAACTAAATATTGAGCAGCTTCAAAATCACCGGTGGACTTAATTTGCTGAATATCGGCTAAAAGCTCACCAAACAATGCACGCAGTTTCTGATAATCATGGATAACTACAAATGTTTTGTCATGGCGTTTTTTCAACTCAATGACCTTATCCGCCAAGCCATGCTCATAAACCCAAGCAGCAATCAGTTGTCGATTACGCATATGTGCTTGTTCAATATTTTTTCCGGGTTGGATGCGTGTCAATTGCGTCATCAAACCATTCATGATATATTGATAATAGGCGGCTTTATAGGCTTCTTTGTCAGGCAACAAGCCCAATTCCACCATTTTATCGTCTGCCATATAATACAAACCAAACAAATCGGCACGCGCCTCTTCAATGGGTGAACCGTAAGCTCTCAAGGCATCCGGACTCACTCCCGGCAGCAATTTTCCGGATCCATGTCCCAAACATTCATGTAAATCAGTATGCAGATTATTGGTTAATGCACCATATTGCTCCGCACGTTTGATCTCCGTTTTGCTCCACATAAATTCTTCATTGAAGCCGCTACCAGCAGAAGCTTTATCATAAGCATCCGTTATATTTTCAATGGTAACCGACTTGGAACCATAGTCTTTTCGTATCCAATCGGAATTGGGCAAATTAATACCTATGGGCGTAGAAGGATAGCAATCACCACCCAACATAGCCGCAGTAATAACCTTGGCACTCACACCTTTCACTTCTTCTTTCTTGAATTGATCTGCTATAGGAGAATGATCTTCAAACCATTGTGCATTATTACTGATAATTTCAGTCCGCTTGGTTGCCTCTAAATCCTTGAAATTCACGATAGACTCCCAAGTAGCCTTCATACCCAATGGGTCGGTATAGCTTTCGGTAAAGCCATTTACAAAGTCAACTTGCGACTCCAAATCCTGCACCCACAAAATAGAATAATCATCATATTGCTTTAAATCTCCGGTTTGATAAAAACTAATCAATGAATGGATGACCGCTTTTTGCTGTTCGTTTTCCGCTACTGTTGCAGCCTTTTCCAACCAGTAAATAATACGTTCAATGGCTGCGCCATACATGCCGTCTAACTTGTAGGTCTGCTCAACGACCCTCCAACCATCTTTTACTACCTTACTATTCAAGCCATAAGGCACAGGTGTATGATCGTTGGGCTTTTGCTTGGCTGCATAAAAGGCTTCAACCTCAGACTGCGTTACACCTTCATAAAAATTATTGGCTGATGTCAATATCAAATCAACCCCTGCCTCCTGATTCATCCGTTTGGCGTACAAATCTTCATCAAAGATAACCGGGAAGATACGTGCTTTGAAGCTTTCCACATCTTCATTATTCAGCAATGGTAATAAAGAAGCATCTATCTCATCTATCACTTCACTTAAAAATTCCTCCGTAAATGCAGGATTGAACTTCTCTTCCGAGTAATGATGGTGAATGCCATTGCCCATCCAGACTTGTTTGAGATAGGTTTCCAAGTGCCGGAAATCCTCTGTATTTCTGTCTCCCTTATAATTTTGATAAATAGCTTCCAACATCCTGCGGATGGTCAAATTATGCTTATGATTTTGATCAAAAAGAATATCGCGTCCTTCAACAGCCGCCTCAGAAAGATAGAAAATCAATAATTTTTGATTCAAAGACAAATCTTCAAAATGATTTACTTTGTATCTTAAAAT
>CAZOUH010000184.1:0-2963 GCA_964582935.1 uncultured Paludibacter sp. | reverse complement strand
AGTACGGACGATCAGAAATAAACAAGGTAAATCAGGCGCTTTGCCGTGGGTAATGCTTGTATTATGGTTCGTTGGCGTTTTTATGGCAATAGGATTGGGAGCCAAATCATTCTTCAGATGGAGTCAACATGACTTTCAGATACCCGGTGTTTTTTGGTCTGATGATGATTATTTTGTTGATGAAGTCAGAACAGTAGCAAGTTTTCAATCTGTAAAAAGTTCCGGAGCATTAAAAATTCTCCTGACACCCGACACGGCTCAATCAGTTGTTGTACATGGAAATCCCTCTGCGTTATCTTATCTTGTTTCTGAAGTTGATAAAGATGGAGTCTTGAATTTGTATATGGAAAAATTTGATTTGAATTTTGATCGTGATCATCCCATGCGGGTTTCTATCAATACGAATCAAATTAAAACTATTGATTTATCGGGTGCTTCTTCTCTGAAAACCACTAAAAAATTTCAGACTGAAACTGTGAGTATTTCGCTTTCAGGTGCCTCATGGGCAGATCTTAATTTAGCTGTTTCTCAAAGTTTAAAACTTGATGTAAACGGTGCGTCTAAAGCCGAAATTAAGGGACATTCTTACCAGTTGAAGGCTGAAGTTTCGGCTGCATCTAAGTTGGATGCTGAAGAGTTTATGGTGAAAAATGCAGACATACGCGCTTCGGGTGCCAGTTCAGTCGAAGCAAATGTTAGCGACTCATTGAAGCTTTATCTAAGTGGTGCGAGCAAATTCAAATCCGAACATACACCCTTGTATTTACACAAGGATGTGTCCGGAGGATCGAGTGTGAAGATAAGGTAAAGGTGAAGGTGGTTGCATTTTCAAAAGTATTCGCAATCACGCTACTGTACTTTTTTCTTGATAAAATACTTCTTCATTTTTTGTTTTGATACAAAAAAACGAAGCAAAAAAAATCAAGACTGCGCCTGCCTCGCTCAAAAAACTTACGTTCAAAAAGCTAAAACCCCCAAACTCGCCGCTTTGCGGGTCGTTGAACTAGTTGCCTTTGAGAGCCTCAGGCAACGAATGCCCTCGGTGGCTGAGGCTCTCAAAGCCACGTCGTTTTTTAGCTCACCAGACGAGGTCGGTCTGCGGGTGGTTGATCACCTAACGGTACAATTATGAATTTATAGGGTTTTTTGTTGTAGAGACTCCTTTTGTTTCCTGCAAAACGATAGGAGATTGATTCGTCGCTTGCTGCACAAGCTCCTCACAATGACGGTCTCAATACTCTCGCACTGCCCGCCGTTAATCAACTGCACAAATACGTACATTTACTTTACGGCAGCTACAGGAATAACAGTACCCGTTGCAGGAAAATGTCCATTAGCCACGTAATTCCGACATCGCCGCAGGCGTAGGAGGAATCTCCTAAATTGTTGCAGGCTGTTTAATTAGGCACATTCATAAATATCTTAAACATTTGCATATCAGCTAAATAAGTTGTATATTTGTAAAGAAAAAACCCCGAAAAACGTCTAAAGCGTAAAAAATCGGGGTTTTTATAAAAATACAACGCTATGAAAGTACAATATTTTTCTCATATTCAAAAATCTTTTCAGTTTAATTTTCCCGAAGATAATTTCTCAGTTTTTAAAGAGCGTTTTCTGCTTAGTGAATTAGGACAAATCTACCAAGCTATTCCTTGGCAAGAATTAATACAGGAGTTTAAATTAAAACCTTCTCGTTTTGGTAGAAATTTACTTATTCCTGCTCAAGGTCGCCTTGCTCTGATGTTTTTGAAAAACTACAGTGGTCTGTCTGACCGCAAACTAATCGAACAGCTAAACGGCAATTATGAATGGCAGTTTTTCTGTGGTATTTATCTTGGCTTACATCGTATCACCAATTATAAGATAGTGAGTCAAATCCGCTGCGAATTAGCCTCTGCTTTAAAGATAGATAGAATCGAAAAGATTCTTTATAACTATTGGAAGCCCTATATAAACAATGCTGATCATATTGTTGTGGATGCCACTTGTTATGAGAGTGAAGTTCGCTACCCCACAGATGTCAATTTTTCTTTCCACTCATGAGCACCTGCTCGTTGAGAGGGATAAAAAACGCTTTGAAGTTATTAAAAAGGTTTACCTACAACAATATGCCAAGTTTCATCAAGGCGTTGTTCCTCAAGAAAGAATTGTCAGTCTGCATAAGGATTACCTTCGTCCCATTGTACGTGGCAAGGAAATCAAAAAAGTTGAGTTTGCCAGCCAAAGTCAACAAGATACAGATAGACGGTATTAGTTTCATAGAGAAGATAGACTTTGAAGCCTTCAATGAGAGCATTCGTTTTAAGCAAAGTATTTATAAATCTCAAAGTTTGACTCACATACGGGTACGTATTGCAGGTGCAGATGCCATTTATGCTACCAATGCCAATCGCAGGTTTGCCAAATTTAACGGCATTCAGACTGATTTTAAACCCAAAGGTAGGAAAGGGAAAAATTACCGAGAGCAAAGACAACTCAGAGGCATGATTACCAAAGAGAGAGCCTCTCGCTTGGAGGGTAGTTTTGGTAAGGACAAGGAACACTACCATCTACGCAAGATAAAAGCGAAGGGTAAAGAAAACGAAATACTTTGGATATTTTTCGGTATCCATGTAGGCAATGCCTTGGAGATAGGCAGGCGTATGAGAGAGTCTAAATCCAAGTCAAAATCCACCTCCGAATCTCAGGTAGCTTAAACTCCCTTAATTTTTATGACTTATAAGACTATGAAAAATCACTACTATGGGATTGGTATGCCCAATTGATACAAAAACCTGCAAAATTTATCGATAAGACTAAAGAAAGACTCATATGAGACAAAAATCTCCAACTTCAAAATAGAAATCGGAGATTTTTTATGAGGAAAATTTAGAAAAACTGTAAATTAATGGAGTTTTCTGAAAGTGCCTTTTTAAATCAAGACCTACTAATCAGAATCCCCACAACCCCTTCAACCAATCTCC
>CAZOUH010000183.1:0-2968 GCA_964582935.1 uncultured Paludibacter sp. | reverse complement strand
TTTAAATCAGATAAGGTCTTGTCTTTTCTGGGAGTGAATGGCAGACTGAACTTCCCGTTCGCATCAGTTTTACTATCTCCGGAAGCAATGATATCACCTTCTCTCAGGGGTAGCATCCATCTCCAAAAGGGATGTATGTTACGTTTAATGGTGTATTTTAAAGGCACATCAGGTAAATTATAACCGGAGAAAGCTTTGACCTCGCCGGTGATATGCATTTGCTCACCAAAACTGATTTCTTCTTCGGGCTTGTTTACTACGACTTCAAAGGAAGGCCTTTTATAAGCTTCAACCGAAAAGTCTGTACTATACTGATTATCAGCTCGAATCTGATAATACCCATTCAAACCATCTGTCGGCAAAATAAATTCCCCTGCTACCGAACCAAACTCATTTGTAGTCAGATAAACGGTCTGCAAGGTTTGTCTGTTATTGTCGATTAGCTCAAATTTGACTTTCAGATGAGGTACAACCGCTTGTTTTTTGCAATTTGACTGGTAACTAATCGCTTTAAACTGCACCGTTTGTCCGGGACGATAAATCGAACGATCCGTCCACAGATTGGTAATTACGGCTTGGTTATCATTAATAATAGGATTGTAAAAGTAAGGAGAATAGCTGTTTGACGTAAAATAAACATCCTTCCCTTTCCTTATGCAAATCATTTCATTGCCGTAATTTTTTGTTTTCTCTAATTCTGCGTATCCTTTTGTGTTGCTTATCGCTGTGGAAGTTAAATTCAATTCATATTGATTTTCTTTCCACTTAGATTCATAAACTTCGATTGCAGCACCCTTGACAGGCTTGCCACTGATTCTATCCACCACATAATAAGCGACTTTATCTTGTGCAATCACCTTCTTTATAAAACTAAAATCAGTCGCCGTAAAATAAGCTTGTGCCTTTTTATCTTCATCGCGACTATCAGAGGGATAAACCACGTATTGATAAATTCCGTATGCAGCACCGGAAAATTGATGTTGTGTTTTTACTTTATCAAAATTTTCATTTTCGACAATTTGTATCTTTTCTGAAGAAATTAAAGTTTTATCCCATGAATGCTCATCTTGTTGGACATGTTTGTTTAATTGTTGTTTCTGAAAAGATGTGGCGGAAGCGTTTAATTTATATAGTTCTATGGTGATTTCATCTATATTAGTCGTTTCCAATTCAATGTTGATGTTTCCGCCGGCTTTCACCGCATCTGCATTCGATACACTGATCTGTTGCGCTTCAATATCGGAGATGATGTTTTTAAGCAATCCAATTCGCTGATAATCGCTATAAGTTGCGATTCCGTGCTGCGCAATTTCATGCGCTTTTTTTCTATTCAGCGGGATTTCGGGATGACTTAAATAGTAAGTTGCCTTTTGTGCCCATAATTCTACGATGGCAGGGGAATATACATATAATTTTTCCAGACTATCTAATTGGTGGAGATAGCTTTTATCTGTTTCTTGTTTCGCTTGATAGGCTACAAAATCAAGTTCACATAACAAGGTCAGCGCATCATCCTGTTGCTCTTTACGAAAATCTATCCATTGTCGATATAGGGATTGAATAAAATCATAATTGCGAAAAACAAGGGCAGTTTGAATGCTTTTTTCCACAATAAAATCGAATAAAGTAGGCGTAGAAATCAATACGGAATCTTCTATATTAATTAAGGTTTTTAGGGTCAGGATATCTATTTCTTTACTAAGAGATTGGTTCTCTAAGGATTTGTTGGATAAATCGGTAATTTTTGTTTGATATTGATTTTGCGTCCAAGTATTGATGTCTTGCGGTAAATCTCCGACAAGCTGCGAGCGTTGATTGATGTTGTAGCTGTTGTTTTGGTAATGAGCAAGGTATAAATCTGCCAGCATACACCACAGCAATTGTTTTTCAGCTGAGGCATCAATGGTTGCAATAAAATCTTCGAAATTTTTCAAAACAGAAACAATCTCATCAGGATTTTTCTCCATCCTGATGCGGTACTCATAGAGTTTAATCTTGATAAGTTCCTGATTGTCTGAAGTTAGCCCTAACTTCTGTTGTAACTCATCTAATTTTTCAAGTGCCGATTCCGGAAGTCTTTCTTCCAATAATTTGTCAATAACTTGCCATTCGGCTTCAGTTGGTGTATTTACCTGACAATCAGTTTGTAATGAAATCATCAAAAAGGAGGTCAGCAGGACCAAAGCAATCACATATTTTCTCATAATTACCGGATAATGAATTAAAAAATTAAGCGCGGGCAGCCCATGCAAATGTAACACCAAAATTTATATCTTTGTGGGTTTAAGAGAAAATCATCTATATTTTCTTATATTTTGCTAAGGAAATGTACATGACATTCAAAAAAAAATATAAATATGTTGATTAAAATTTACGAAGACAATCCGAGTCCCGAACAGATACGTAAGGTCGTAGAGGTTTTAAACAATGGAGGAATCATCATTTTCCCAACTGACACCGTCTATGCTTTTGGCTGTGATATTTTCAACGCACGTGCTGTAGAGACCATTGTCAAATTAAAGAACAAAGATGCACGCAAGCCTAATCTCTCTTTCGTTTGCCATGAAATGAGTCAAATCAGCGAATATGCTAAAATGGATGATGCCGCCTTCAAACTGATGAAAAAAAACCTTCCCGGACCATTCACCTTTTTGCTGCGAGGAAGTAACCGGCTGCCTAAATTATTTAAAAATAAAAAGGAAGTCGGCATACGCATACCCAATAATTCCATAGCTTTAGCCATCGTACAAGAGTTAGGCAATCCGCTGATGGTCAGCTCTGTTTTTCGAGATGAAGAAGTTCCTGAATATGCTACCGACCCTGAATTGATTTGCGAAAAGTTCGGTTGTCAGGTGGACTTGATAGTAGATGGGGGGATGGGTGGTATTGAGCCTTCAACTGTTGTTGACTGTACCGAAGCAGATGAATATATGATTGTTCGTCAGGGAGTTGGAGCGTTGAGGGAGTA
>CAZOUH010000182.1:0-2971 GCA_964582935.1 uncultured Paludibacter sp. | reverse complement strand
CTTGAACAATTACAAGCCCAAATCAGTCATTTGGAAGAGCAAGTAGCAGATTTACAAGATTCCAGAAAGGATCAATTATCTATCGCGGTCGTTTCGGGCGACTTAGACAAAGTACTTGCTGCCATGGTAATCTCCATCGCTGCCGCTGCCATGGATACACAGGTTAAATTATTCTTTTCTTTCTGGTCTTTATCGGCTTTGCGCGATCCTCAAAAATCTCCCAAAGGAAAAGATTTTATGTCCAAGATGTTTGGCATGATGCTGCCCAAAGGCAATAAAAAACTCAAACTTTCCAAATTGAATATGGCGGGTATGGGTCCGAAAATCATTGGTCATCTGATGAAGAAGCAAAACGTGATGTCTTTGCAGACCATGTTTCAAGAAGCCGGAGAATTAGGCATAGAAATCATCATCTGCGAAATGTCCATGGGATTGATGGGCTTCAAAAAGGAGGAGTTCATCGATTATCCGCATTTAAGTTATGCCGGTGCAGCCACTTTCGTAACAGATGCGGGAGAAAGTGCGATACAATTATTCATATAATACTTGTCGTGCTCACACATTCCCATCAAACTAAAATTTGGAAAACTGTAATTTATCATCCATTTATTTATTAATAAGAGTCTGTACAGACTTATAAAACTCAATTATTATGTCAGTAGATTTAAATGCTATCGTAGTTGGAAAATCAGTAGATGCACGCGGAACAGCTTGTCCCGGTCCTTTGTTGGAAGCAAAAAAAGCCATTGGAACCATCCAAGCCGGCGATGTAATGGAGGTACTTTCTTCAGATGAAGGAACCAAGCAAGACATTGCCAAATGGTGCAAAAAACAAGGTCATGAATTTTTAGGCACATTAGAAGAAAGCGGTTTCTTCAAAGTCTATATGAAAAAACAATAATAGCAAGACTTACATACTTGCTGCAATCAATCTTTTGACTTCAGATATCATGAGTGCAATCAATCAAAAAACTGCGAAAATACTTGTATTTTCTACAGAAAAGATTTCGGACCCTGCCATTGATATGGCGGGATTGCTGAAATTACACTATCCGCCCACCGTTTACACCATTGCTGTTCCATGTTCTTCCGGCATCAAACCTTCCTGGATTTTGTATGCCTACGAAAAAGGCTTCGATGGGGTATTTATTGCGGCTGATGGTACAGACTGCGTGTATGGCGAGACCTGCACGGAAAAGACAGGTAATTTGGTGCGCAAATCACATGAATTGATGAAGTCGAAAGATTTAGACCCCGCCCGTTTGCGTATGGCTGCTATCTGTTCGGTATGCAGCGAATCTTTTGTCAAACAAATGCGCAGTTTCAACGAATACCTGCTTAAAACTTTACATGCAGATGGATAAAGCTCTAAAAAATATCAGCTATGATGCCTTGGTAGTGGGTGCCGGAATAGCCGGCAGTGAGGCTGCCCTGAACCTTGCCAATACGGGTTATAAGGTTTTGGTGGTGGAAAAAGACTTGTCGGTAGGCGGCAAAATGATTTTGCTAAGCAAGGTATTTCCTACATTGGACTGCGCCGCTTGCATTACTACGCCCAAAGTATCTGAATTATCGCGACATCCCAATATCACAGTCTTTACCGGCAGCGAAGTCAGCAATATCCATAAAGTCAGTGAGGTAGAATTTGAAGCCAAGGTCATCAAACATCCGCGTTACGTACATGTTGAAGACTGCACGTCTTGTCAATTATGCGAAGAAGCCTGTCCGGTAAGCGTTTCTGATGAATATCAATTCGGATTGGTGGGGCGCAAAGCTGCTTTTATTCCTTTCAGCATTTGTAGTCCGAAAGCCGCAGCCATCGACATCGACAACTGCACGCTTTGTGGCGCTTGCGAAAGAGTTTGTCCGACCAACTGCATCGACTTCACCATGAAGCAAGAAGAAATGACTTTGCATGTCCGCACAGTTGTGGTAGCGACCGGTTTCAATATGTTCGATCCGAAAAAGATGCCACGCTATGGTTATGGGGAATACAAGAATGTCATTACTGCTTTGCAGATGGAAAGGCAGTTGGCTCCTACCCGACCTTTCAACACGATTTTACGTCCAAGCGATGGCAAGATGCCCGACAGATTGGCTTATGTCCTCTGTGTAGGTTCTCGCGATGCCACCGTTGGCAATCCCATTTGTTCGCAGATTTGTTGCATGTATTCCATCAAGCAGGCGCAATTGCTCATGGGTGCTTTGCCTATGGCAGATGTGAGTATCTATTATATCAACATACGCTCCTTTGGAAAAGGCTTTGAGGAATTTTATGAACAAGCCAAGGGCATGGGTGTAAATTTCGTGAAAGGCAAAATCGGACGTATCACTGCCAAGGAAAATGGCAATTTAATCCTGCGATATGAAGATATCAATACTGGCAGACTGACCGAGACCGAGCACGATATGGTCATCTTGGCAAATGGCGTTTTACCCAATAGGGATGTAGATGGTATGTTTGGAAAAGACAAATTAGCGCTCGACCGCTTTAATTTTGTGGATCAGCCCGATGCCTTGGTAAGTCCGGCAAAGACCAATATGCCAGGTGTATTTGTAGCCGGAACCGCAACCGGTCCGATGGATATTCCCGACTCCATTCTTTCAGCCGGTTCAGCCTCTTCCGAAGCCATCAGTTTTTTGCAGATGAATAAAATTTGAGCACATGAATAAACCGAAAAAAATAGGCGTATATGTTTGTCATTGTGGGGGCAATATCTCCGACTATGTAGATGTGGAAAAAGTAAAGCAGGCGGTGGAAGGCGATGAGATAGTCTTTTTGTCCAAAACTACCATGTTTGCATGCTCCGATGCCAACCAGCGCGATATGATAGAAGATATCAAAGAATATGGTTTGGATGGTGTGGTGGTTGCTTCTTGTTCGCCCAAATTACACCTCACCACCTTCCGTAATGTATCTGAACGTGCCAATTTGAACAAATATACTTATGTGCATGCCAACATTCGCGAA
>CAZOUH010000181.1:0-2994 GCA_964582935.1 uncultured Paludibacter sp. | reverse complement strand
GAGAGGTGTTTGAAGGATATGATGCACTCAGCAATGTGTTGTTTGTCAATGCATCTTCCGCAAAGAATATAGATTGAAATTTGCGGAAAGGGAGGGATTCGAACCCTCGGTACAGTTGCCCGCACAACGGTTTTCGAGACCGCCCCATTCGACCGCTCTGGCACCTTTCCAAAAGTTGCACAAAAGTAAATAATATTTTCAAAATAACAAACCCGGAAATACAGGGTGTGAATTTCCGGGTTTGTTCTGCGCACTAAAGTGTTTTTATATCTCCCATGCAAGTGCACTGGCTCCTAAAACAGCAGCATCTGATTCTTTTAAACTGGAAAACAATACTTTAATTTTATTATGCCAAATCTGTAGTAAGTTCTTTTCCAAATGATTTAAAATTGGATCCATGATATAATCACCGGCTTTTGTCAAGCCACCAAAAAGAACGATAGCTTCCGGAGCACTGAAAGCTACAAAATCTGATAAAGCCTCTCCCAAAATTTTTCCTGTGAATTCAAATATATCCAACGCTATCTTATCATCTTGCAAAGCGGCATCATGTACGTCTTTAGAAGTGATGGACTCGATAGGAATATTGCGTAACAGACTATCTACAGTCTGAGTCTCAAGGATTTCTTTTGCTGTGCGAGCGACACCATTTGCAGAAGCATATGCTTCCAAACATCCATGTCTTCCACAACCACACAAGCGACCATTTCTTATCGAGCAAGTGTGACCCAATTCTCCTGCAAAACCATCATGACCATATACTAATTTACCATCGACAACGATGCCACTACCGACACCTGTACCCAAGGTAATCATGATGAAGTTTTTCATACCACGTGCTGCACCATAAGTCATTTCTCCAATGGCAGCTGCGTTTGCATCATTTGTTATTACGACAGGTACTCCGAACTTGTCTGACATTAATTCTGACAAAGGAATGACACCTTTCCACTGCAAATTAGGGGCATGTTCAATGTTCCCTGTATAATGATTTCCATTCGGAGCTCCAATACCAATGCCTTTGATTTTCGAAATTCCACCTGCTTTTTCAATCAACACACTCAGTTCTTTGTATATATCATCAATATATAAGTTGATGTCCTGATGCGTACTCGTTTTAACAGCCGATTTCGACAGCACATTACCACGTGCATCCACAATTCCGAATACGGTATTTGTGCCGCCGATATCCATCCCTATTACATAAGGTTTGTCCATAATGTTTTATTTTAAAATTGATCAAAAATTATTTGTACAGATAAATTGTATCTTATTTAACCGGAATGTCAGTGTTGACATTTTTATGTCCAATAATAGCATAATACAGCATGTATAACAATCCTGCTGCCACTACCCAATAAGAAGCCATATAGCTCAGAGATAAGTCTGCCACCAATCCTTGGATAAGTGGTAATACGCCACCTCCAACAACCATTACCATAAAAATACCGGAACCCATGGCGGTATATTTTCCAATACCTTCCACTGCAAGATTGAATATAGTTCCCCACATAACAGATGTACAGAGTCCACACAAAACAAAGAAAAATACAGATAATGGTACAACTTGTAATCCGAAGCTTATGTCAGCTTTGAAAACCGGCATGCTGATGGAGATATTGGAAGGTAAGAAGATACCCGTAACTACAAGAACTAATGCTAATGCACTCACAAAAGTCAGCTGTGTTTTAGAAGCTATTTTTCCACCAAAGGAACCGCCTAAAAATCTACCGATTAACATCAAGAACCAATAGGTCCCAACTACTGTCCCGGCAGCACCGGCATCCATTGCCATGCCGGCAGTACTTGCGTCTTTGGGTGCAGTAAGAAACAGATTGATGAAGTTAGGAATACCAACTTCAACTCCAACATAAATAAAAATTGCGATTGTTCCTAAGATAAAATGGCGGAATGACATGGCGCTGTATTTATCTTTCACAGCGGCTTTTTCTGTTTTGTTCTCAAGATGTGGCTCAGGAATTCTAACGAATGCTAATACTACAAATGCTACAGCAAAAATACCCATGGCAATTAGTAAAGCAGGGATTGCATCTTTCAAGGTCGCTCTTGCTACATCAGCAATTAAGTATCCTCCAAGAATAGGAACAATGGTAGCTGCCAAAGAGTTTAAAGATCCACCAAACTGAATCAACTGGTTGCCTTTTTTGCCCCCACCTCCTAAGGTGTTAAGTAAAGGATTTACAACTGTGTTCAACATACACATAGAGAAGCCGGACACAAAAGCACCGGTGAGATAAACCGAGAAGATCGGGAGAAAATTATCCCCTTTGGTATAGGGCATCAGTCCCGAAATCAATTGAATCCCTACTCCAAGAAATCCTACGGCAATGGCTGAAAGGGCAGTAAATTTATACCCTTTACGTTTTAATACCAAACCTGCCGGAAGTCCCATAAATAAATAGGCAAGGAAATTCGCAAAATTACCTAACTGCGACATCCAGTTTTGAACTCCGGGTTGGTTCTTAATAATAACGCCCAAGGGATTGGACAACCCGGTCACAAATGAAATCATTGCAAATAATGCAAACATCATGGCTATGGGTAATACATAGCTTTTCTTAACGTTGTTCATGTTTATTTTTAATTAATTGATTGATTATGTAGATTTAATAGATCATTATCTTTAAACGCCCAAAGTTACTATATTTAATTTTTATTACGTTTTATTTTTCTGAAAAAAACTGTCATTTAATATGTTATACAACATAAATCAAATCTTGCTAAATCAACGGATTATGCAAATGAAGCGTACAACAATATAAAATCAGAATTCTTTTAAGTTTTTATCCAAGAAATCAACCATTTTTGTGTATAAATGCCTGCGAGTTTGCTTTCCTAAAATACTGTGGTTCTTGTCGGTATAAATCTGCATATCAAATTGTTTTCCTGCCTCAACTAATCTGTCCGCATAAATCAACGTGTTGTTGTAATGCACATTGTCGTC
The DNA here is from genome assembly GCA_964582935.1 of uncultured Paludibacter sp. GTDB lineage: Bacteria > Bacteroidota > Bacteroidia > Bacteroidales > Paludibacteraceae > Paludibacter. The sequence goes on along the minus strand of CAZOUH010000181.1, from coordinate 29 downwards.
GGCTGTTCCATGCACCAAAAGCAGTTTGC
>CAZOUH010000180.1:0-2997 GCA_964582935.1 uncultured Paludibacter sp. | reverse complement strand
TTATAATTTTCTTTTAAAGAACCAGTTTTCGTTGAAGACGACATTGAAGGTGAATTTAAAATAATCCTGTCTCAACAATGTTTTGTCTCCCACTTTGCCATACTCCAATGATGCATTTAACATCGTATTGGTTGTACGCAAAGGCAAACCCACACCAAAACTGACCCCGAAGTTCTTCGGAGGAACCCGGCCATCAACCTTAAAATACGAATCTTGCAGATTGAAACCCGCACGATAACGCATCCGGTCAACATATTTATTTCCTCTGGGGTTTATCATATATTCTGCTCCAACAGCTATCTTATTTCTGTTGGATAAGCTATCGGTTTTACCAAAAAACAAAGCGTCACCCCATCCCTGCATCATGTAATCCGCCGCCAAGGTCAATTTGTTTTTAAACACATAATTGATTCCCACACCATACATTGTGGGCAATCCAAAGTGATGATCGTACGATACGGTATCAGCGGGTATGCCGAAATTATATTGCAGAAACTCTCCTCTTAAAGGGGCTTTATGCTCATAAACTCCACCAATCGTCAACTCATGGTTTTCTTTGAAGGTATGAAATAACTGCAAACCATATCTGAATCTAAAACTATTGACTACAATCGCATTGTCCTGGGTAGAAGACGGCGAGCTGAAATCTGTATTAGCATACAGAATCGAGCTGCTGTTAGACGAACCGCCCATCATATAATAAGCATTTACACCCAAAGCAATGTGATCAAATAACTTCACCCCCAAACCGGTATATATCTGACTAATTGCACCACTTCCTATATATTTCCGAGTGTAATTGGCATAAGTTGATGTTGAAGTATGGTTAGGCATTTCAAGCGAATCGGTATCGTAATAGTCATAACCGGAAAATGAATAGGGTAACATGCCGGCACTCAAGCCCAACCATTTTGTTATGGGAAATTGCACATTGATATACTCAAGGTTGGACGTAAAACTTACGATTTTGCCACCGGTATCAGAAAACATCGACAACAAACCACTCATACCCAGATCAAACATGAATGATGTAGAGTCAACCACGCTGTATGAAGCCGGATTTGCCGGATTAATCATGGAGTTGTTTCTCATTCCAAATGCAACACCTCCCATGGCGCGCTGTACAGCTGAATTCACATCAACAAGTTCTCCATAACCGTAACGGGTGTATGGCGAATTAGTATTGTTCTGCCCAACAGATAACTGCACAAAAAAAAGAACAAAAACCAACAAGAAGGGCTTAATTGTTTTTAACATTATATTCCAATATTCTATTGAGGCCGATTACTACCAAATTTTTGTTTGCAAAGATGCCACTTTTTAATTTCTTTTCAAAGTAAACTGCATCACCTCCTGTTAAAAAAACTGAAAGTTTAGGATAATTTTGCATCAGTCGGTCGATGTACCCATCTATCTCTGACACAATACCATATAATACTCCGGATTGCATGGCAGTTGCGGTATCAGTGCCCATAAAACCAACTTGCTCATCAAATTTCACCATGGGCAACTGCTGCGTAAAATGATGCAAAGATTTTAATCTTAATGCTATTCCGGGCGTGATATCTCCTCCGGTATAAATTCCTTCAGCATCTATAAAATCATAGGTGATGGCAGTTCCTATATCAATTACTAAAAGATCGGTATGCTGTTGTATTGATGCTGCTCCAACAACAGCTGCCAACCTGTCTTTACCCAATGTTTCAGGAGTTTTATACTGATTGATGACAGGCAATGGAGTGTGATGATCTAACAAAAAAAACTTTATACTGTGCTGTAATAAAAAAGACATCAAATCATTGTGATGGGTAATGACACTCGACAAGATCGTGTGCTCTATCGGATAAAGTTCAAATAATCTGCTGAAAGTCTGTAAATCCGGATTGATACGCAGGTCAACAATGGTATCTTGTTCAAAAACAGCAATCTTCGTATTGGTATTCCCTTGATCGATGCATAAATTCATGGCATAAGGACATTATAAAATCATTTTTTCAATAGGCACTACCAAAATTCCTTCAGCATCCAACGCTTTTAACTTTCCAATGATGTTCCAGAATTCTTTTTCACTGATGACGGCATGCAAAGAACTCCAGCCTTCTTTAGCCAATGAAAGAACAGTGGGACTCCTCATGCCTGGTAACACTTCAATGATCTGAGGGATATTTTCAGTAGGGACGTTCATCAAAACATATTTCTTGTCGTCGGCTACTAATACTGATTCAATCCGGAATAAAAGCTCTTCCAAAATAGCTGTCTTCTCGGTAGATAAAGATGGATGTTTTATCAGCACTGCTTCCGATTTCATCACGACTTCCACTTCTTTCAGATGATTGGTAACGAGGGTGCTGCCGGAACTTACTAAATCAAAAATAGCATCTGCCAAACCTATGCTGGGTGCAATCTCAACTGAACCCGTAATTTCATGTATTTCAGCATCAATCCTGTTTTCTGTCAAGAAATCTCCCAATACTTTCGGATAGGTGGTCGCTATGGTTTTTCCATCAAACCACTGAACACCCGGATAATCCGCTCCTTTCGGGATGGCTAATGATAACCGACACTTGCTAAAACCAAGACGTTTGACAATCAAGGCATGTTTCCTTTTTTCAGCAAATTCATTCTCTCCTACAATACCGATATCAGCAACACCATCAGCGACGGATTGCGGGATGTCATCGTCACGCAAGAATAACACCTCCAATGGAAAATTGGTTGCAGATACCAATAGAAGCCTTTTCGCCGACTCTAATTTAATACCTGTTTCATGTAGTAGGGACATTGTGTCTTCAAACAAACGTCCTTTGGCTTGTACAGCAATTCTCAAAACCATGTCTTAAAATCTTTTGGACTGCAAATTTACATTAAATTATTGCATTTGGAAAGTTGGAAAGTTTATAAAGTTCATAAAGTTTATAAAGTTCATAAAGTTCATAAAGTTCATAAAGTTCATAAAGTTGGAAAGTTTATAAAGTTTATAAAGCGGTGCCCTGAGCG
>CAZOUH010000179.1:0-2997 GCA_964582935.1 uncultured Paludibacter sp. | reverse complement strand
AATAGGAACGGCATTCATGCCGTTTTATAATAATTCATAAATCAGATAATCATTATAAATTCAAGATGAATAAAGAAATAAAATTTTCATTGGTTTACAGGGATATGTGGCAAAGTTCGGGAAAGTACATGCCACGCGTCGATCAATTGGTAAGGGTAGCACCGGAAATCATTAAGATGGGATGTTTCACCCGCGTTGAAACCAACGGAGGTGGTTTTGAACAGATTAATTTATTGTTTGGAGAAAATCCCAATCATGCTGTTCGGGCTTGGACCAAGCCTTTCAACGAAGCCGGCATACAAACGCATATGCTCGACCGCTCCCTGAACGGCATCCGCATGAATCCCGTGCCTGCCGATGTCAGGAAGTTATTTTACAAAGTAAAAAAAGCACAGGGCGTTGATATTACCCGCAGTTTTTGCGGACTCAACGACCCCAGAAATATGATTGCTTCTATACAATATGCCAAAGAAGCCGGCATGATTGCACAGGCTGCTTTGTCGATTACCGTATCTGAAGTGCACACCGAAAAGTACTTCTGCGATTTGGCAGATGAGCTGATTGCCCATGGTGCCGATGAAATCTGCTTGAAAGATATGGCAGGAATCGGTCGTCCGGCAACGCTCGGCAAGATTGTAAAACATATCAAAACCAATCATCCGGATATCTTGGTGCAATATCACGGACAGACCGGTCCGGGCTTTACGCCGGCTTCTATCTTGGAAGTTTGTCGCAACGGTTGTGATATCATTGATGTGGGTATGGAGCCACTCTCTTGGGGTACCGGTCATGCTGATGTCATCATGGTACGTGAAATGTTGATGGATGCAGGTTTTAAAGTACCTGATATCGATATGGGTGCCTATATGAAAGTCAGGGCATTGACGCAAGAGTTTATAGATGATTTCTTAGGATATTTTATCCCTGAATCAAACAGGCGTTTGCAATCGCTGCTCATCGCTTCCGGCTTGCCGGGAGGCATGATGGGTAGTTTGATGAATGACTTGAAAGATAATCTCGTCAGCATCAATCGCTCTTTATCTAAGGCGGGCAAAGCTGAACTGACCATCGACGATCTGTTGATCCAATTGTTTGACGAAGTGGCTTATGTATGGCCTCGCGTGGGTTATCCGCCTTTGGTAACTCCTTTCTCACAGTATGTGAAAAACTTAGCCATGTTCAACATCATGCAGTTGAGTAAAGGCAGGGAGCGTTGGACGATGATAGCCGATAATATCTGGGATATGATTTTAGGGAAAGCCGGCAAATTGCCCGGTGCTGTTGATCCTGCCATCAAGGCCTTGGCAAAGGAGCAAGGGCGGGAATTTTATACCGGTGATCCGCAAGCTCTGTATCCCGATCAATTGGATGAGTTCCGAAAAGAAATGCAAGCCAATGGCTGGGAAATGGGAGAGGATGATGAGGAATTATTTGAATTAGCCATGCATCCGGAGCAATATCGCGCTTATAAATCGGGCAAAGCCAAAGCAGATTTTGAAGTGGAATTGGCGCAAGCCAAAGCGCAGAAAACTGCTGTAAGTGCGCAGCCGCAAAGCGTTACCGTAGAGGTGAACGGTGAAAAATATGTGGTGGACATTGCTTATGGTGACACGCCTGCTAATGGTAACGCCAAAGCAAATAATACCACACAAGCATCCGCTGTAAGCGGCGAAGTGCATGAAGTGATTGCTCCCTTGGAAGGTAAATTTTACCTGACCAACAGTCCGGCTGACACCCCCGTTAAATTAGGCGATGTAGTGAAAAAAGGTGATACTTTGTGTTATATAGAATCCATGAAGACCTACAATGCCATTGTAGCGGATAAAGATGGGAAGATTGTAGAAATCAGCATAGCCAATGGCGAATCGGTATTTGAGGATGATGTGTTATTTAAATTGCAGTAAGCGGAATGGAAGATATTTTATCGAAATTATATAATATGACCGCTTTGAGCGGGATGGGCTGGGATGTGGCTTTGATGTGGGTAATTGCATTTGTATTACTTTATCTTGGCATCAAAAAGCAGTATGAGCCTTTGTTGCTTGTTCCCATTGCCTTTGGTTTGTTGTTGGCGAATTTCCCCGGAGGGGGGATGGGCATTGTGCCTGCTGAGAATATTGCCTTGGAAGGCGGGCGTTATATGAACTTGTTCGAGATTGCCAATGAATACGGCATCATGAACTATTTGTATTATAGCTTGATTAAAACCGGCTTTTTGCCGCCTATCATTTTTATGGGGGTGGGTGCGCTGACCGACTTCGGTCCGATGTTGCGTAATTTGAAGCTTTCTTTATTTGGTGCAGCAGCTCAAATCGGTATTTTTACTGTTTTGATTGTGTCGCTCGTATTCGGTTTTACTCTCAATGAAGCTGCTTCTTTGGGTATCATTGGTGGTGCCGACGGTCCGACCGCTATTTATACCACCATCAAATTAGCTCCTCATTTGTTGGGTCCTATCGCTATTGCAGCCTATTCTTATATGGCATTGGTGCCGGTAATTATTCCCTTGGTGGCAAATGCACTGATGACCAAAAAGGAGTTTAAAATCAATATGCGGGAGATGGATAAACAATATCCACCTAAATATAAGATTAAGAACTTACGCGCGGTGAAAATTATTTTTCCTATCTTATTAGGAACAGTGACAGCCATCTTTGTGCCCTCTTCTGTACCCCTGATTGGGATGCTGTTGTTTGGTAATTTAGTGAAAGAAATTGGTGCCGCAACCTTGCGTTTGTCGGATGCTGCTACCGGAGCTATCTTGAATACAGCAACCATCTTTTTAGGATTGACCGTAGGAGCAACCATGACAGCAGAAGTATTCTTATCACCCAAAACTTTGGGAATTGTCGTAGGAGGATTTATCGCCTTTGCCATCTCCATTGCCGGAGGTATCTTGGCAGTGAAAATTCACAACTTGTTTGCGAAAAAGAAAATCAATCCTTTGATTGGTGCTACAGGTTTAAGTGCAGTGCCTATGGCTTCTCGCGTTGCCAA
>CAZOUH010000178.1:0-3076 GCA_964582935.1 uncultured Paludibacter sp. | reverse complement strand
CGATTAACTTTGTAAGTCGGTGTTTAAAACACATACACGCTGTAGTTTTGTGTGCAGCTTTTTATCAAATTTAAAATTATGCGTCATGTTAAAAAATACATTTTGCCCCATATCTAAAAAAAAAACAGATGAGTACGTAGCTCGTTTGGTCGCTTCTTTTACAGTCATTTTGTTGGTAGTTTATATACTGACTTCGAATGTCATTCCTGTCTTGTTTTTAGTATTAGATTTCTTTATCAGAAGTATTGAGAAGCCTAAATTCAGTCCTTTAGCAATTGTTTCAAGATGGATACTCCGCTTGTTACAAACCAAACCGCATCTAATCAATGCCGGTCCAAAGGTTTTTGCAGCCCGAATCGGATTGCTGTTTACCTTTTTAATTGCCCTTTCTGCTTTAGCGGGTTTTGATATCCTTGCGCTGATATTTACTGCTATCATCGGTATTTGTGCACTTTTAGAGGCAGCAATCGGATTCTGTGTTGGTTGTAAAATCTATCCTTTCATGTATAAATTGATTCATCAGAATCGATCTTCTAAACATAAATTATACAATGATTTTCAGATATAATTCAGATTGAGGCAGCTTCGGTTTCTCTATTGATCAAGCTCTCACAAAAGGTATTGGAATTTGCGGGCGTCTCTGTGAGAATTGAAAATTCTTATGTACATTTGCAGTCATCAAATCAACTTTAAAATACCTATGTTTGAAAGATACAAAATCCACTTAGACCAAATTTTATCTGATATTGATGCTGCGGGTTTATACAAACATGAGCGCATCATCGTTTCACCGCAAGGTGCTGCAATCCGTGTGTCGGATGGCAAAGAAGTCTTGAACTTTTGTGCTAACAATTACCTTGGACTCTCCAGTCATTCTGAACTTAAAAAAGCTGCGGCTGAAGCTTTGGATTCTCATGGCTATGGCATGTCGTCTGTTCGCTTTATCTGTGGTACGCAGGATTTGCATAAGCAATTGGAGAGGAAGATTGCTGAATATTTCGGGACGGATGATGCCATTTTATATGCTGCTTGTTTTGATGCCAATGGTGGCGTTTTCGAACCTTTGCTCACCGATGAGGATGCGGTTATTTCAGATGAACTCAATCATGCGTCTATCATAGATGGCATTCGCTTGTGCAAGGCGAAGCGCTATCGCTATGCCCATGCAGATGTGGAGGATTTGGAGCGACAGTTGGTTCTGGCGCAGGAACAACGCTTCAGATTGATTGTTACGGATGGTGTTTTTTCCATGGATGGCAATCTGGCTCCCTTGGATAAAATCTATGCGTTGGCGCAAAAGTACGATGCCATGATCATGATTGATGAATCGCATTCTGCAGGTGTGGTTGGGAATACCGGCAGGGGGGTGACTGAGATTTTTAATTTGCGCGGAAAAATAGAAATTATCACCGGCACTTTGGGCAAAGCTTTCGGAGGTGCGATTGGTGGTTTTACTACGGGCAAACAGGAAATCATTGATTTGTTGCGCCAGCGTTCCCGTCCGTATTTGTTCTCCAACTCCATTCCACCTATGGTGGCAGCAGCGGGTGTCAGGATGTTTCAAATGGTCACGGACTCTAATGTTTTACAGGAAAAACTACATGACAATACCCAATATTTTTTGTCTAAGATGAAAGCTGCCGGCTTTGATATCAAACCTACAGCATCTGCGATTTGTGCCGTCATGCTCTACAATGCTAAGCTTGCTCAAGAATTTGCCGATAAAATCTTGGATGAGGATATTTATGTAATTGGATTTTTCTATCCTGTCGTGCCTCAAGGCCAGGCACGTATCAGGGTGCAGATTTCTGCTGCGCATACTAAAGAGCAATTGGATAAATGCGTGGAGGCTTTTATAAAAGTTGGTAAAGCCTTGAATGTCATTTGATAATTGCATTTTCATGTTTCATAATCAATATCAAATAATTTAATTGTTAAGTTTTATCTATGAAAGCACTTGTTAAATTAAGACCCGAAAAAGGTATTTGGATGGAGGATATGCCTATCCCTCAGGTAGGTATCAATGATGTGTTGGTGAAGATTAAGAAGACCGCCATTTGTGGTACCGATTTGCATATTTATAAGTGGGATGAATGGTCGCAGCGCACCATCAAAACGCCCATGATTATCGGTCATGAATATGTAGGTGAAATAGTTGACAAGGGTAGGGGAGTCAAGAACTTGAAAGTTGGCGATCGCGTTACCGGCGAAGGACATATTGCCTGCGGTCATTGTCGTAATTGCCGTCGCGGCAAACTGCATGTTTGTGAAAATTCAATCGGTATAGGCGTACACAGGGATGGAAGTTTTGCGGAGTACATCGCCTTACCGGCTGCCAATATCATCAAATTAGATTCTAAAATTCCCGATGACTTTGCTACCATCATGGATCCCTTTGGTAATGCCACACATGCTGCTTTATCCTTTCCTCTTATTGCGGAAGATGTACTGATTACAGGCGCAGGTTTGATTGGCTCTATGGCAACAGCCATTTGTCGCTTTGCCGGTGCAAGATATGTAGTGGTCAGTGATTTGAGTGATTACCGTTTGGAGATAGCTAAAAAAATGGGAGCCACTTTAACCATCAATCCATCCAAGGGAGAATCCATAGAAGCTGCCGTCAAACAATTAAAGATGCGTGGTTTCGACATAGGTTTGGAAATGTCCGGTTCGCCGCGAGCTTTTCAGGATATGCTGAGAAATATGTACAATGGATCCAAAATCTCACTCTTAGGCATTCTGCCCAATACCACTACTGTCAATTGGGATGATATCATTTTCAAAGCCTTGACCATCAAAGGTATTTATGGCAGGGAAATGTGGGAGACTTGGTACCAGATGGAGCAAATGCTGATTTCCGGCATCGACTTATCCCCCATTATCACCCACAGGTTTCAGATCGACGATTTCCAACAAGGCTTTGATGTGATGGAGAGTGGTTTGTGTGGCAAGGTGATTTTGAATTGGGATTAAAAAATCCAACTTATTTTATCAAATCCCCAAAGACCTCATCGCTGCTTCAATCTTAGCTTCAGCTAATTCATCGGCTTGTTGGTAGTCGGAGCGGGATTGCATG
>CAZOUH010000177.1:0-3099 GCA_964582935.1 uncultured Paludibacter sp. | reverse complement strand
TCAGTCGGTTGTCCGATTGAAAAGCATCAATTGCTTCGGTAGTACCATCCGTAGAATAATTGTCAACCACAATCAGATTAAACTTAAAATCAGTCTTTTGCATCAAAACAGACTGAATGGCATCCGCTATTGTTCGGATACGATTTCTGACGGGAATAATGACAGATGCCTCATATTCAAACTGTTCTTGATTGAAATCAACTGTTTTAAATGCAGGTTTTAAATAAGCACCGACTTGTTGGAGATGATCGGTGCAGGCATGTTCCATTTCAATTTGCAGAGCACGATTTTTTGGATCAACATAATCGAACAACTTCTCGCCTGATTTTCTCTCATCATGTTCAATCTCAGTATATAGATATTCATTGATATGAACCAAGTCGGAAAAGCGTGAAATTTTTAAGCGCAAATCGTACAAACCGGCATATTGATAATTTGCACCCATGTCCGCTGCCACTTTTTTCAGGGCTGAAGTTTTGTAAAGCAACACAGAACCGAAATTAAAATCATCACGCAGACTGCCTTTTTGATAGCTAATAACCGGACTGTTCATTTTTTGACCATTTTTCACTTGATAATGATCGCTATAGACCATGCCAGCTCCTGAATTTTCAGCAATTTGCAGCATCCTTTCCAAACCAAAATAGCCCATACTCAGTTCGGATGTTTTGGTGTAAATCAGACTATAAGGTGTATCAGCACGATTGGCAATTGCTTTAATAGTCGTAGTTGCATAAAGGGTATCCGCATGCATGCAATCACATCCGGCAATTTTATCATCTTGATCAAATACATCCTGCCGGGCAAGCAAATAAATTTTATGCACCAAGGGAGATTGCTGCAATGCATGGATGGTCGCTTTTGCTTGATTGAAATTTTCGTAAGGAATAAAACAATTGATTTTCATGCTATAAAAATTCATTCACGCTACAAAATTACTCTTTTTCAAAATAAGCCACAACCTCACCTTTGTTAACCATGTCCCCTTGATATTTTTCTACACCCACAATGCGACCTGTCCACGGACTGTCCACGTGTTCCATTCCAAACCGAGCTTGGATATAGTAAAGAGGATTCGATTTTTTGATTAATTTTCCAGGCACAGGCTCCATAGATCTATCTTCAAAATCCAGCTCCCACATTAGTCGTCCACTTACCGGTGCAACTACAGGCTCTGCATCTTTATATTTCAACTGATTCAACTGGTGCATGTCGGGTAAAGGCATATTCCGCTTTTCGAACTTATCCTTGATAGCCGTATCTAATTCTTGATTAAAACGTTTTTTAGCCTCACCGGATTTATAATCGCGATATTGTTTTTCGTGCATGGCAAACTCGAACAATTCTTCATCATCCTGTCCCCTATCCCATCCTAATTCTTCCATTTCCTTAATAAAACGAGACAATTCATCCGGATAATTATCTTGTGGATTACCTTCAAAAAAATCGAATTTATTCTTTTGCGCCAATTCAATAATTTCGGGATCTAATTTTCCCGGCAATCTTCCGGCTTTTCCTAAAATCATATCCCAGGTGTTCTTATCAATCATTTCGTACCTTTTGCCCCCCCTGCTAATCGTAAAAATATTCATCAGTGCCACATTTTTAACATACTGACTGAAAGGGGTAACTAAAGGAGGATTTCCTAATTTAGGCCAGATATAATTCACTTCGTCAAATAATTGAATCAACAATTCATCTTCCGACAATTCAGCTTCACCCCGACTTTTTAAATTATTGTTAATTGCTGCATGAATACCTTTCAAATCAGCCATTAACGAACCCATCATACCACCCGGGAGTCCGCAACTTATCAATAATCCGGTCATTTGTTTATTTCTTTCATCAATGAAATAACCCAAAAAATCATCTATGAAACTTTGTGTCAGCGCGCGTGCTTCCATATAAGCCTTCATGTTTATTTCCGGTACTTTAAAACCGGACTGTTTCAACATGGCTTGAATGGTCAACACATCCGGATGCACCATTCCCCACGACAGTGGCTCGATAGCACAATCTAAATAATCAACGCCGGCTTTGGCAACCTCCAACATAGAAGCCACAGAGAAACCCGGACCGGTATGTCCGTGATACTGCACAATGATATCGGGATGTGCGGTTTTAATGGCTTTTACGATTTGCCCCAACATGACCGGACGACCGATACCCGCCATGTCTTTCAGACAGATTTCTTCAGCACCCGCCGCAATCAATTCTTCAGCCATGCTGATGTAATATTCTGCCGTATGAATTTCGGAATAGGTAATACACAAAGTAGCCTGAGCGATCATACCAGCGGCTTTAGCCCAATGGATAGAGGGAATGATGTTGCGTACATCATTCAATCCACAAAAGATACGCGTAATATCGACTCCTTGCGCTTTCTTTACTTTATACATCAATTCACGTACATCAGCAGGAACCGGATTCATGCGTAAACCATTCAATCCCCTGTCTAACATATGCGTTTGAATACCGGCTTCATTAAAAGGTTTAGTAAATGTCCGAACCGATTCGTTTGGATTTTCTCCATACAAAAGATTAACCTGCTCGGAGGCACCTCCATTGGTTTCAACACGGGCAAAACATCCCATGTCAATAATAACCGGTGCAATTTTGGCTAATTGGTCTTTACGCGGTACATACTTTCCGGATGACTGCCACATGTCGCGATACACAAGACTAAATTTAATTTCCTTCATTTTGTAAAAGTAGATTGATGATTGATTGGATCGAATAAAATTTGTATTATACAAAAACACAAAGAAAAATCATTTTTCGCTGCAAATATCGTTATTAAAAAGAAATAAAGCAAGGTATTAAAGAAAAATTTCTTTAATTCAAATTATCTGATTTTCAGCAAGGTAGTTCAGATTAAAAAGATCGATACTTCATTCTATGAAATTTTCAAAAACTGTTACAAAAAGATACTAAAATCTATTCAAACATATCTTTGTGTGTATTCCATGACAGATCTATTTTAATTTGAAAAATTCTAAAATTCTCCTTAGCTTTGCTCAGTTTTAAAAATAACATTAAATATTAAGATACATGTTTAAAAAATTAGTAGCCATTGAACCTATTGGGCTAATTCCTTCT
>CAZOUH010000176.1:0-3119 GCA_964582935.1 uncultured Paludibacter sp. | reverse complement strand
ACAGTTTTATGAAAAAAATATTTTTATACGTAATTATTGCTATGACAATTATCGGATGCAATTCAAAAAATCCATTTTTCTCTGAATATGAGAATGAATATGGTATTCCTCCCTTTGAAGACATCAAAGTTGAACATTACATACCGGCTTTCAAGGAGGGAATCAAACAACAACAGGCTGAATATGATGCCATTGCTAACAGCAAAGATGTTCCTGCCTTCGAAAACACCATTGAAGCTTTAGAGTTAAGCGGCAGTCTGCTGAACAAGGTGTCTGCTGTGTTTTTCAACTTATATGCAGCTGAAACCAATGATGAACTTGCTAAAATTGCCAATGAGGTTTCTCCTTTGTTATCGGAACATAATGACAACTTATATTTGAACGAGTTGATTTTCAACAAAGTAAAATCCTTGTACCTGGAAAAAGAAAACCTGGATTTAAATCCTGAACAGAAACGTATTTTGGAGAAGTATTATAAAAACTTTGTCCGAAGTGGCGCAGATTTAAATGATACCGACAAACAAATTTTACGCGATATCAATAAAGAACTGAGTCAAGCAGAACTCGATTTCGGACAGAACTTATTAGCTGAAAACAATGCGTATCAACGTTTTGTGACAGATGAAACTGAACTTGCCGGTCTGCCCGAAAGTGTAATTCATGCTGCTGCTGAAGCCGCAACAGATGCCGGACAAACCAACCAATGGCTGTTTACACTCTCTAAAGCCAGTTTTATGCCTGTACTGCAATATGGTGAAAACAGGCAGCTACGCAAAGATTTGTTGTTGGCTTGGGCAAATCGGGGTGACAATGACAATGAAAACGACAACAAACAAGTCATTAAAAAAATCATGCAATTACGCATTAAACGTGCTAATTTGCTGGGTTTTAAAACACCTGCTGATTTCATCTTGGATAATACCATGGCAAAAACTCCGCAAAAAGTATATGAGTTTTTGAATGCTGTATGGCAACCGGCATTAAAGCAAGCTAAAAAAGAAGCAGCCGAATTACAAAAAATAATGGATGCTGAAGGCAAAGGCGAAAAATTAGAAGCCTGGGACTGGTGGTTTTATGCTGAAAAGTTACGTAAAGCCAAGTATGATTTAGATGAAGAAGCCCTGCGCCCTTATTTCAAGCTTGAATATGTAAGACAAGGCGCCTTTGATTTGGCAGGAAAGCTATGGGGTTTACATTTTAAATTATTAATAGATGCGCCCAAATATCATCCTGATGTACAAGCTTTTGAAGTTACTGATGCCGATGGATCGCTCATAGGCGTTTTGTTGACTGATTATTTTCCACGACCCGGAAAGCGTGCCGGTGCCTGGATGGATAATTATTTGGAACAACATTACAGAAACGGTCAGAACATTCGTCCTGTCATTGTTAATGTTGGCAATTTCACAAAACCTACCGCTCAAAAACCTGCTTTGCTCAATATGGATGAAGTCGAGACTTTATTTCATGAGTTTGGACATGCCTTGCACGGACTGTTAGCTCAAAGCCATTATATCAGTCTTGCCGGCACCAATGTAGTTCGTGATTTCGTGGAACTTCCTTCCCAAATCATGGAAAATTGGTGCTTTGAACCTCAGGTGATGAAAACCTACGCCAAGCACTATGAAACCGGAGCACTCATCCCGGAGGAATTGATTGACAAAATTCAAAATGCGGCTACCTTCAATCAAGGATTCATCATGACTGAATTATTATCTGCTGCCATCCTTGACATGGATTATCATACATTGGCGCAGGCTGATGATTTAGATGTAAACGCCTTTGAACAGGCTTCCATGGATCGTATGGGCATGATTCCGGAGATTATCGTTCGCTATCGCAGTACAAATTTCAATCATGTTTTTGGTGGCGGATATGCTGCCGGTTATTACAGCTATACTTGGGCGGAAGTGTTAGATGCAGATGCTTATCAGGCATTTGTTGAAACCGGTGATATTTATAACCAGACAGTCGCAGCATCGTATCGCCACAACATCCTTGAAAAAGGAGATGCGGATGAAGCCATGCAGTTATACCTCAATTTTAGAGGTAAAGAACCCGATTCCAAGGCTTTATTAAAGAAACGCGGGTTCATCCAATAATGCCTGCATAACAGTTATAAAATGCTGAATACAATCTTATGAATCGCCCAATCATCCAAAAGTTTATCAAGCCAAACATATTGTTAGCAGTGATGCTGCTGCTGCTTTTCATGGGTGGTTGGGTGTTCAATTATGTTTGCTTTCGCGATACATATGCCGGTTCCGTATCGGGAATTGACGCATTCATCAGCAATGCAGGGTGGCATATCCTCATCATTGTAGGGATAACTTTTTTAAATTTGGTGATAGTTGCAACAATCAACCGTAAATATGCCATCATCAGGGTCAGGACTTTTATACCGGTTTTTTTATATGCCTTATTTATAACTACCTGGAAAAGGTCACATGGGCTGATCTATCCTCATATAGCCACTTTTCTTTTCTTAATCAGCCTGATGCTCTTTCTGAGCATGTATAAAAATAAAAATGCAGTAGTACCGTCTTTTTGGGGGAGTTTGTTGATAGCGCTCAGCGGATTATTGAATCCCGTTTATTTGCTTGGTATACCTGTAGTGTGGATAGGGTTCGCTCAGCAAGAATGCCTTTCCGTAAAAGTATGGCTTGCTTCTGTGATGGGTGTCATCGTTCCTTGGCTGTTCTTTTTTTCTTATCATCTTTATAAAGGAAATGAAATCTTAATATTCAAAGAGTTTTGGCTAAATTTAAACCCTTTGGAAATCATCACATCATTTTCACCAATTGAGAAGATTTACATCATCGTTCTGATATTCATTTTTATCATCAGCTTAATTGGAATCTACTCCAACTTATTAAAAGACTCCCTACAGACACGTAAAAGAATCAATTATTTTGTATTGAATTTCGCCTTGTTGTTGTTGCTGAATTTGTTTTCTTCTGATAATGCCTTAGCTTTCCTACCTTTTACCGCTTATTTTATAGCTATGTTGATAGCGCACCCGTTTTCATTGAATCAATCACGTTTTTTTGCTGTTTTATTCTTTATCGTTTGTCTGATACATGCTTTGTATATGTATCTCAATTGCTTCGTTTTTTAAA
>CAZOUH010000175.1:0-3149 GCA_964582935.1 uncultured Paludibacter sp. | reverse complement strand
GGTCAACTCAAATCCATATTTTTCAAATCGCAATCCTGCTGATAAATATGCATTCAAGCCCTTTCCCTGCCAAAGCAATCCGTCATTTTGTCCGTAAGGAGCAGTGCTGTTGTATGATACCAAACATTCCGGACCATATATTTTCAATACTTTAGACTTAGCAGCTTTTTGAAAATCAGTCTGTTGCTTCCATATATCACCTGCTTTCCGATTGACAGTCCACTTTGAATCGGATAAAGTACGATAATTCAAATAGGCTCGCTCCGTAAAACCATCCAAAGCCAAAAAATCATAATAAGATTCCATGTCCGACATGATTTTTTCCTGTGCCAATAATGGCATCGCGATCATCAACATCAAGAGATAGATGCACTGTTTTTTAAACTTCCACATGAATAATTACGATTAGACGATTTACAATTTACAATTTCACATGCTGAAAATAATTGTGTTTTGCACGCTCTTAAAGTCCTCCTCGGGGGATTTAGGGGGCTTCATCAACAAGCCCTTGCTTGCAAAAGTACTCATTCCTTTCCATTTTAGTCTGTACTTTCTTTTTATTCTCAGTATTGTCATGCCATTTTTGAGTGTGGTACAAATGATATTGAACAGCTACACTTCGCACTGATTTTAATTTGAAGCCGACAGTTAAAAACCGCCACAGCAAGTCAGTATCTTCTCCTTCAGCAGGTAAAATGAAACTTTCATCAAAACCATTGATGGCATAAATTGCTTTTTTTGAAAAGGACATATTGCACCCGCGCAAGTACTTGGTAGTACGCAAAGCAGGTATTAATCCCAGAGCACCTCGCGGGTTGAAATAAAAACTTTCTTCTATATTGATGATTGCCCCTTTACCAAACAGGAGTTTCTTCCATAAAATAGTCGGCATTTTTAAAATGGATTCCGGCGCATTATTCAATAAATAAGCAGATGTAGGTTCATCTAATTTCACACGCCTTCCAGACAAGATGGTGTTTTCTTCTGCATAGCGCAAGTGCATCTCCACAAAACGTGGATGCAACACGCAATCTCCATCGATAAAAATCAACCAATCAGAACGGGCATGACGCACAGCATTGTTGAGCGCCTTGGTTTTCCTCCATCCCAAATCTTCTTGTGTAACATGCTGGTAGTCATGCTCAAAAGCATAGGATGCAACAAAGTTCTCCATAGTCTCATGACAACCATCCTCCGATATAATAATCTCAAAATCCCGCTCTGTCTGAAGCTTCAATGAGTCCAATACTACCTTTAAAAAAGTGGTGTTCTTATATACTGATATGATGACAGAGGCTTTGTACAAATTGTTAATTGTTAATTGATTTTTGAGTTTCTTTTCCTCTCATTTTCATCTAAAAAAATCTTTCTGAGCCGGATGCTGTGGGGTGTTATTTCTACATACTCATCAGCTTTGATGTATTCCAACGCTTCTTCCAAACTAAAGACAATGGGTGGAATCAATTTTACTTTGTCATCTGAACCCGAAGCGCGCATATTGGTGAGTTTCTTGGATTTGGTTACGTTGACCACCAAATCGCCTTCTTTGGTGTGCTCACCCACCACCTGTCCTACATACACCTGATCCTGCGGAAAGATAAAGAACTTTCCCCTATCTTGCAACTTATCAATTGCATAAGCATACGCAGTTCCTCCCTCCATGGCGATGATGGAGCCATTATTTCTTCTTTCGATTGTTCCTTTGAAAGGTTGATATTCAATAAAGCGATGCGACATAATGGCTTCACCCGATGTCATGGTCAGCACGCTGTTGCGCAACCCGATGATGCCGCGTGAGGGAATGCGAAATTCCAACTGCATCCGCTCTCCTTTGCTATCCATACTAAGCATTTCTCCTTTCCTCAAAGCAACCAACTCTATGACTTTGCCGGAATTCTCCTCTGGTAAATTGATGGACAATTGCTCAATCGGTTCAGATTTCACACCGTTGATTTCTTTATAAATGACTTGTGGTTGTCCTACCTGCAATTCGTAGCCCTCGCGTCGCATGGTTTCAATCAGTACCGATAAATGTAAGACACCACGTCCATACACATTCCACACATCCGAATCCACACTTTTCTCAACGCGCAACGCTAAGTTTTTATCCAATTCTTTTACCAAACGTTCGTGTATATGTTTAGAACTGACGTATTTGCCCTCCTTTCCGAAGAAGGGAGAATCATTGATGGTAAACACCATGCTCATGGTCGGTTCGTCGATGGCAATAGGTGTCAAAGGTTCCGGATTGACAATATCACAAATGGAATCACCGATTTCAAATCCGTCGATACCGATAAGCGCACAGATATCTCCCGATTTCACTTCAGTTGTCTTTGTCCTGCCCAAGCCCGTAAACGTATTCAGCTCTTTGATACGTGTTTTGATGATGCTTCCGTCTCGTTTCACCAAACTGACATCCATATTTTCGCGTAAGGACCCCCGATGCACCCTGCCCACAGCAATCCTTCCTAAATAATTGGAATAATCCAAAGACGTAATCAGCATTTGCGGCGTACCCTCCAAAAATTCCGGTGCAGGAATATCTTCGATAATGGTATCTAACAAAATATGGATATCCTGAGTGGGCGTTTTCCAGTTATGCGACATCCAATTGTGTTTGGCAGAGCCATAAATGGTATGGAAATCCAATTGTTCTTCCGTTGCATCCAACTGAAACATCAGATCGAACACCATCTCATTGACCTCGTCGGGGCGACAGTTCGGCTTATCCACTTTATTGACTACTACAATGGGTTTTAAGCCAATCTGCAATGCCTTTTCCAACACAAAGCGCGTTTGGGGCATGGGTCCTTCAAAAGCATCTACCAGCAGCAGCACACCATCAGCCATGTTAAGCACCCGTTCCACTTCGCCACCAAAATCGGCGTGTCCCGGCGTATCAATAATATTAATTTTGTAACCTTTATAATCGATGGAAACGTTTTTTGCTAAAATAGTGATGCCTCGCTCTCGTTCTAAATCATTATTATCCATTATCAACTCGCCCGTTGCCTGGTTATCCCGAAACAAATTACCGGCAAGTAACATTTTGTCCACTAAAGTAGTTTTGCCATGATCGACATGTGCGATAATGGCAATATTTCTAATTTTTTGCATCTAACACAATCATTTTTTGAGGGTGCAAA
>CAZOUH010000174.1:0-3157 GCA_964582935.1 uncultured Paludibacter sp. | reverse complement strand
TTGAAATCTATGGCACTGCGGCGAATTTCGTAATCATTGCTGAGTTCGCGTTCTGTGGTGTTTTTGGGGATATTGACCACCAAATCGAATTGTTTCCTTGAAATCATTTCCCTTACATTAAACTCGCCTTCTTCATCGGGCCATTGTACCGCTACCGCTTCCACACCATTTTCAGCCAAGAAACGTTGCGAACCTCGAGTAGCATATATCTTATAACCCCTGCGTTGCAATTGGCGCATGGCTTCCATCAGTTCCACTTTAGATTTTGGTTCGCCGGAAGAAACCAAGATACTCTTCTTAGGGATATTAAAACCTACTGACAACAAGGCTTTCAGGATAGCTTCGGGATAATCATCGCCTATGCAACCCACCTCACCGGTGGATGCCATATCCACACCCAAAATGGGATCGGCGTTGTGCAAACGGGCAAAGGAAAACTGAGAAGCTTTCACGCCTATATGTTCAATATCAAAGATGGACGAATCGGGTTTGCTATAGGGTGCATCCAACATGATGCGGGTGGCAGTCTCGATGAAATTACGCTTAATCACCTTAGAAACAAAGGGGAAAGAACGGGATGCGCGCAAATTACATTCTATCACCTTGATGTAATTTTCTTTGGCTAAAAATTGAATATTGAAAGGACCGCTGATATTTAATTCTTTGGCTATCTTTTTAGAAATTTTCTTGATGCGGCGCATGGTTTCGAAATAAATCTTCTGCGCCGGAAATACCAAAGTCGCATCACCGGAGTGAACGCCTGCAAATTCCACATGTTCAGAAATGGCATATTCCACCACTTCCCCATTTTGTGCAACGGCATCAAACTCTATCTCTTTGGCATTCAGCAGAAATTCGGATACCACCACCGGATATTGTTTGGATACTTTCGCTGCCAGAGAAAGGTATTTACGCATTTGCTCCTTGTTGTGACAAACATTCATGGCTGCACCTGAAAGCACATAAGAAGGACGAATCAAGACCGGAAAACCCACTTCATCGATAAAACCATCAATCTCATCAAAATTAGTCAGTTCCTTCCAGCGAGGCTGGTCAATCTTCAGCTCATCGAGCATGGATGAAAACTTATGGCGATTTTCAGCCCTATCGATAGAAGCAGCGGTAGTTCCCAAAATGGGCACTTGCTGACGATCTAATTTAGTTGCCAAGTTATTGGGTATCTGTCCGCCCACCGATAAAATCACGCCTTTAGGCGTTTCCATATCCACCACATCCATCACCCTTTCGAAGGAAAGTTCATCAAAATAAAGGCGATCGCACATATCATAATCTGTGGATACCGTTTCGGGATTATAATTAATCATCACCGACTCGTAACCCAATTTGCGGGCAGTCACGACAGCATTCACCGAACACCAGTCGAACTCCACAGACGAACCAATGCGGTATGCACCCGAACCCAATACTATGACCGCTTCATTTCCGCTGCGTTTGGCTTGATAGGATTCCTTCTTACCGTAGGTAAAATAGAGATAATTGGTATCCTCCGGATTTTCAGAAGCTACCGTATTGATACGTCCCACGGCAGGCAAAACTCCTAAGTTTTTACGATGTTTGCGTACCGCAAGCACTTCATGCTCCATTGTGCTATTAGGATGTTCCACATAACGGGCAATTTGGAAGTCCGAAAAGCCCAATCTTTTGGCTTCCTGCAATACCTCAGCAGGTACATCTTCAATCTTATTGTATTGCTCTAATACCTTGGTATATTGATAGATATTTTCCAATTTGGATAAAAACCAAGGATCAATTTTAGTCAGCTCTTCTATTTGTGCCACAGAATAGCCCTTTTCAAATGCATCTGCTATGGCGAAAATGCGCAGGTCTGTTGGTTTGGACAGTGCATCTTCCACATCATCAAAAGTCAGGTCGCGATTGCCCACAAAACCGTGCATACCTTGTCCTATCATCCGCAGCCCTTTTTGTATCACCTCTTCGAAAGATTGTCCGATAGACATTACCTCACCTACCGACTTCATGGAAGAACCGATTTCGCGACTTACCCCTTGAAATTTCGTTAAATCCCAGCGTGGAATTTTCACGATCATATAGTCCACCTTGGGTGCTACATAGGCAGAATTGGGCGTTCCCATTTCCCCTATTTCATCCAAGGTATATCCCAAGGCTAATTTGGTAGCCACGAAAGCCAAGGGATAGCCCGAAGCTTTAGAAGCCAGGGCAGATGAGCGACTTAGGCGTGCATTGATTTCAATGATGCGATAATCATTGGTTTCGACATTAAAAGCATATTGAATATTACATTCGCCCACGATGCCGATATGGCGCACCACGCGGCGTGCCACATCCTCCAACAATTCGATTTGTTCTTTGTTAAGTGTGATAATGGGCGCAACCACTATACTTTCTCCGGTATGGATGCCCAGTGGATCGAAGTTTTCCATCGGCACTACCGTAAAACAATGGTCTTTGCTGTCACGTATGACTTCAAACTCGATTTCTTTCCATCCTTTCAGGGATTCTTCTACCAAAATTTGTTTAGAATGTGCGAGGGCACTTTTGCAAAGCGTGATAAACTCTTTATCATCCTGACAAATGCCGGATCCTAAGCCACCTAAAGCATAGGCAGAGCGCACCATCACCGGAAATCCTATTTTATGGGCAAAAGCCAAAGCATCGTCTAAAGTCTCCACCGCTTTTGATACCGGCGTTTTGGCATCAATTTCATTTAACTTCTTCACAAAGAGATCACGGTCTTCTGTAACCATGATGGCATCTACGGAAGTCCCTAATACTTGCACATCATGTTTGGCAAGTGTACCTGCCTGATACAAGTCAGCCCCGCAATTGAGGGCTGTTTGTCCGCCGAAAGCAAGTAAGATACCGTCCGGCTTTTCTTTGATGATCACTTTTTCTACGAAGTAGGGCGTGATGGGAAGGAAATAGACCTTGTCGGCTATGCCCTCCGAAGTCTGTATGGTTGCTATATTGGGGTTGATGAGGACGGTTTCTATGCCTTCTTCCCTCATGGCTTTAAGTGCCTGTGCCCCTGAATAATCAAATTCTCCGGCTTGTCCGATTTTCAATGCTCCTGAGCCGAGCAGGATTACTTTCTTGATGGATTTATTGACCATGCTATTTTTTAGTAGTTACTATCTGATTTAATTTTCTATCCCCA
>CAZOUH010000173.1:0-3158 GCA_964582935.1 uncultured Paludibacter sp. | reverse complement strand
AAATACATGCTGACTGTATCCCGCTGAAAAAAATAGGAGGCTAATTTTTTACTGCTTTCAATTGAACCACCACCATTGTTTCTGATGTCTATAATCAATCCTGCCTGACAGTCTTGAAAGGACTTGAATATGTAAGCGATATTCGCATCCGAAAAAGGATTGGAAAAACTTGGATAATACATATAGCCTATCTTGCCATCAGCAATAGTGCTATACTGAAATCCACCTGCCGAACGATAATGATCACCTAAATATTTATCCGTATAAAGCAAAGAAGCATTGAAATTTGCCGGATAATCAGTAAACCAATTCCAATAACGACTGCGGTCAAAGGATGAGTATAAATTCACATGACCGTCCTGTAATTCTGCCAACATATCCGACATCGCATCGAAGAACTTGACATCATCCACAGTGTCGGCTGCCAAACGAGATTCATAGTTGGTATAAACGGCATCCCAATCAATATTTTTGTAGTCCAAGTAACAATAGCGTGTATCTACTATCTTCCACAAAGTTTCAAAATTTGAACGATAGTTATTCTCAGGATAATCAAAATCATCCATGCAAGCTGCCAGCATAAGCAACAAACTGAAAAGGATTAAATATCTTGCTTTCATTTGTGTAGTTACTTTAATTTAAAGTCCCGGACTGATGAAATTTTCGGGGCGTTTCGACTTCCTTCCGGCAAATCGAATCACATCATAATGAACCCCAAAAAACAAAGAAAACTCATGTAATTGATGGGGCTGTTCGCCGGCTTGAAATTTCATCAGGTGCATCAGCACACCAAAAGACCATTCAGTATGATTAAAAGGTACATCAAAAGTAAGTCTTTGCTTGATGCCTTGCTTATTGTGCAAACTTGAAAAATGCACCGCCTCACCTATTCTTTTGGCTTTGTACATTTCATAATAAGTCAAACCCGGATAGGGCACAAACATACAGCCTATCATAGGAAATTCTATTTGCGTTCCCAATTTCAATACACGTTTTTTGGTAGGAATATCATATCTCACACCGAGCATGGCATTCAAATTAGTTGACAAATCAATATTCGTAGGATTATTGATATTGCGAGAATTCATTTTGAAAGCGAAGTCCACATCCATATTACCACCGGCATGCAAAACTATATTGTTGAGGTCACGATATTCATACAAAACCCCATAAGCGGCATTGGCATCCAAATAGGTAATCAGCGCAGTAGAAGCCGGGTTTAAGGTGTATGCCCCTGTTCCTTCTAATCTGTGATATTGCGTCAAACTCGGATTTTCCGGATTGAAGTATTTGTAGGCGCTGTATTCAGCCCTGATGCCATAGCCGGTGTAGTTGAGTACCGACAAATAAGGATCGGCTAATTGCACCATGGAAGCACCCACATAATTATAAACATGGGTTAAGGCTTGAAGTTCTTCTTGATTTTGCGCGTGTACGGGCAAAAAGCAAAGTAGGCAACTTACAATCAGCAGTGTTTTCATGTATTTTAAACAGTTGTTTATCATGTCCCTAAACCAATTTGGTGCAGCATGACTAACACGATTAATAAAGGCGTAATATATTTTACAAGAAATATAAAGGCATTATAATAAGGTGTGGGAAATTTCCCATAGGAACTGATTTCCTGTCGGATTTTATCCTTACTTAAGAACCAGCCTGTAAAGATTGAAATCATCAATCCACCTAAGGGCATAAAGATTTTAGCTGTTACATTATCGAATAAATCGAAGAAATTCATTTGGAATATTTGTACATCTTTCCAAGGTCCAAACGACAAAGACGCCAATACTCCAAATACCATGATGATGATGGAGACTAAAACGGTAGCCGCAACCCTTTTCATTTTTATTTCTTCCACCAAATAAGCAACTACCACTTCCATCAGAGAGATAGCAGAGGTCAGTGCTGCGACAGCCAGCAATATGAAAAAGAGTATAGACCAAATATAGCCTCCCGGTATTTGTGCAAACACATTGGGCAAGGTGATAAACACCAATTCCGGACCTTGCGCCGGATTGATCCCCATGGAAAAAACTGCGGGGAAGATGGCTACAGCAGCTAATATAGACACCAAGGTATCTAAGGCAGTAACTTCAAAAACCGTATGTGAAAGATTGTTTTTTCTATTGATATAGGAGCCATAGGTTATCATACATCCCATTCCCAAACTCAGCGAGAAAAAGGCTTGTCCCATGGCACTCAATACCACTGCCGGAGTTATTTTGCTGAAATCAGGTTGAAACAAATATTTCAAGCCAAGGGCACCACCCGGCAATGTAATCGAACGAATGCCCAAAATGATGATGATGATAAGCAAAAGGGGCATCAGGAATTTCGTGCTTTTTTCTATGCCGTCTTTAACGCCTAAAATGATAATCATGGCAGCAATCAACATAAAAATAAACATCCAGAATAAGGGTCGGTACGTATCGCTGCTGAAATCCACAAATACTTGTGTCAAAGTAGCTGTGTCTTTATTGACAAACTGATTACTAAGTGCTTGGTAAATATATTCCAATGTCCATCCGGAAATGACCGAATAAAAACCCATAATCAAGAAAGCAGTCAGCACCCCCATGACGCCGATCAGCCACCATGGTTTGCCGGGTGCAATTTTTTTAAAGGAGCCAACGGCATCACTTGCTCCCATGCGTCCAATCACAAATTCTGACATCATCAGGGGCATACCTATCAATACTACAAAGAGCAGATAGAGGATGAGGAAGGCAGCTCCACCTGATTGCCCCAACTCGTAGGGGAAACGCCAGATATTACCTAAACCGACTGCCGACCCGGCTGCCGCAGCTACAACAGCCATCTTGCTGCTAAAATTAATTCTTTGAGTTTTAGACATCATGCAAATGTGTAATGCAGACAAAAGTAATATTTTTTTATGACTGTCAGTCAGATAGACAATAAAAACACCCGGCTATCCTATTCATTTTGTAAAATTTAGTATCTTTGCTGCCCATAAGATTTTAATTTTTAATGGAAAAGCTCGTTTTTGCCACACACAATAAACACAAATTAGAGGAAGTAAAAGCAATTTTACAAGCTGATATAAATTTATTGAGTTTAAAGGATATAGAATGTTTAGAAGATATTCCTGAAACAGCTGACAGTTTAGAAGGAAATGCTTTATTGAAAGCTGAACATAT
>CAZOUH010000172.1:0-3227 GCA_964582935.1 uncultured Paludibacter sp. | reverse complement strand
TTCTGCACATTGTAAAATATCTTCATCTGATTGCCCAAAATTTTGGTAAATCCTTTGACGTCATCGGCACTCCAGGCTTTGTTGATTTCACCGTATTCGCCAAAATCAGTTTTCATAAGGTCGTACGGACTTTCAACACCAACCAAAGTATAGCTGAGCGGACGCAATCGGATGATGACATCACCGCTTACGTTTTGTTGCGAGCTTTGTAAAAATTGCTCGATGTCGCGCATCACCGGCTCCAAGTATTGTGCTTCGTGCAGGAACATCCCGTACCAGTTGCCCAATTGGTCTTTCCAGTATTGTTGCCATTTGGTCAAGGTGTGCTTTTCTAACATTTTATGTGCATGGATGATTAACAGGGGTGCAGCAGCTTCAAAACCCACGCGTCCTTTGATGCCGATGATGGTATCACCAATGTGCATGTCGCGCCCGATGCCGTATGGGTTGGCGATAGCTTCCAATTTGTTGATCAGATTGATTTTATTATCGTCTTTTTCTCCATTGATGGCAGTGATTTCACCCTTTTCAAAACTGATGGTGATGGTTTCTTCACCGGTTTTTAGCACCTGACTTGGATAAGCTTCTTCAGGCAAAGTCTGCGCTGAGTGTAAAGTTTCTTTGCCTCCGATGCTGGTGCCCCACAAACCTTTGTTGATAGAATATTCCATTTTTGTGAAATCAGCTTCGAAGCCATGCTCTTTCAGGTAATTGATTTCGTATTCGCGCGTCAACACCATATCCCGCGTAGGGGTCAGAATTTTTATGTCCGGCGCCAATACATCGAAAGTCAGATCGAAACGCACTTGGTCGTTGCCTGCCCCCGTACTGCCATGAGCCACATAATCCGCATTGATTTCTTTGGCATAATTGATAATGGCTATGGCTTGGAAGATGCGTTCAGAACTTACTGAAATAGGATAAGTGCCATTGCGAAGCACGTTTCCAAAGACCATGTATTTGATGCTTTTATCATAATACTCCTGTGTTACGTCCAAAGTCGTATGGGTCTTTGCCCCTAAGCGATACGCTTTATCCTCAATGATTTTCAACTCTTCCTCACTGAATCCGCCGGTATTCGCTACTGCCGTATGCACTTCATATTTTTTTTCTTTAGCTAAATACATGGCGCAGAAAGATGTATCCAATCCGCCCGAAAATGCTAATAAGACTTTTTGTTTCATGTTGTTGAATGTTAGCCCCCTAAATCCCCCAAAGGGGGACTTTAGAGTCTACTGGTTATTTATTATATTGTTTCTATTTTCCCTCATTATTTATCTCAGATTGCAGGCTGCCCTGCAAATGATTGCCTTTTGTACGCTCCAAAAGTCTCCTTCGGTCATTGAGCCTGTCGAAATGTAGGGGCTGTTCATTTGTTCACTATTCATTCTTCGTTCTTCATTCTTCACTTACATCCCTCCCCCTTCGACTCCGCTCAGGTCACCGTTTTCCAACTTTATAAACTTTCCAACTTTACGAACTAAAATATCCATGAATATCCGCCCCATCCGCGTCATCCGTGCTAATTATTCACTATTCATTATTCTTTATTCTTTCTTCGTTCTTCTTTTGGATCATACAACATCCCCGTACACAAGCAGTATTTGCGATTGGTACGTTGCAGGATGTCATAATTTACACAGCCTTTACAGCCCTCCCAAAAGGCGTCATCATCCGTGAGTTCAGCAAAGGTGACCGGACGGTATCCCAATTCTGTATTGATTTTCATCACCGCTGCGCTGGTTGTCAAACCAATGATTTTAGCATCCGGAAAACGTTCTCTTGATAAAGCAAAAGCCTTCGCTTTGATACGCTTGGCTAAGCCGTGTCCTCTGTAATCCTCCACGACTATCAAGCCGGAGTTGGCTACAAATTGTTTGTTAGCCCAACTTTCGATATAGCAAAATCCGGCAAATTTATCACCATCCAAGGCAATAATCGCCTTGCCTTCCTTTATCTTCTCAGCGATGTACTCGGGTGAGCGACGGGCGATACCTGTTCCACGTTTAGCCGCTGAGTCCGCAATGGTATCTAATATTATATCCACATAGCTCAAATGACTTTCATCAGCTATGATCACGACAATATTGTCTTTTAGTTCCTGTTCCACGATGTGCGCAAATTAACAAAACAATTTTTTTACCTTTTACTCTTGTTTTTTATCAGCAAAAATTACCTGCATCAAAGAAGAAATCTGCTCCCTGCTGACGTCATCACGAGGAATAATCAAGATGGTGTCATCTCCGGCAATGGTTCCCAATATTTCTTCTGCTCCTTTGTTATCGATGTCCCAAGCTATCGCCGACGCATATCCCGGTTTGGTTTTCATGACAGCCAGATTGCCTGAAAATTCTAAACTCAGTACCGCTCCGTGTGAACTTTGTTGGTTCAGGGTGCCTTGCGGACTAACAGTCTTGGTGATGGAAGGTAATACATATTTATAACTTCCGTTTGCCAAAGGCGTTTTCGAGACTTTCAATTGCTTCAAATCGCGCGACAAGGTAGCTTGTGTCACGTATAAATCCCTCTCATTCAACAAAACAAGCAGTTCATCTTGGTTGGATACCACCGACGAACGGAGAATTTCTGTAATAATTTGTAAACGATTTCTTTTATTTTTCATCCTGTAATTTTTACTGTAAATAATCAGATAAATGTATAATTATTTAATAAACGCTGCAAATATACAGCTATTTTCTGTATATTCATCAAATTGATGAATAATATTTCATTTGTTTTAAATTAAAAAATTCTTACGTACATTTGTAGCGCTTTTTTCCTTCTCAAATTATTAATATTAAACACATGAAACACATGAAAAAACTAATGGCACTGTTGGTGTTAACCCTTGCAATTGCTGTAAATGCTGTTGCTCAAGACAAAGCTTCAGATGTGAAAAAATTATTTCAACTCATGCAATCTGAAAAAATGATCGATGACATGCTTGGCAACATGGTTCCTTTTATGAAACAACAAATGACTGTAAAATCTCAAGATGCTGAGTCAAAAGAAAAATTTGATAAATTTGTTGATTTCTTGATGGATGAAATAAAGGTGTTGTCCAACACTTTATTGAATGAGGAGATGGTTGATATTTATAATAAAAATTTCACCCATGATGAAATTTTAGATTTAATTGCCTTTTATGAGTCTCCTACCGGAAAGAAATTAATTGAAAAAAATCCCATCATTTCAGCTGAACTCCTGCAGGTTATGCAAACGAAATT